>JAFRVZ010000023.1 GCA_017438265.1 Bacteroidales bacterium | reverse complement strand
AGCTCGGGCGACGGCGCGCTCCGCCGGACGGCGGCGCCGCCGCTGCGGACGAGGCTCAGGTCGCGGGGCGCACCGTTCGCGCTGCGGAACTGCCGCGTCGGGACGGCGTTCGCGTACTGCCAGTTGCTCATCCAGGGCAGCGCGACCACGCGGCCGTCCGGCGCGTTGCTCCAGGTCACGGTCGCATAGTGGTCCTTGCCGTAATCCATCCAGCGGGTCACTTCGGGGGCCTCGTCGGCGATGAAGCGGTGGCCGTCGAAGTCGCCGACGAAGTACTGCGTCGCGCTCCCGCCGAACGGGCCGCCGGGATTGATGTTCACGATCAGGACATATTTCTCACGGCCTTCGAAGGGCAGCCGGACGAGGTCCGGGCACTCCCAGACGCCGCCGTGGGCGCCGTAGCCCGTCCCAAAGGCGCTCTCGAAGGTCCATTCTTTCAGGTCGGCGGAGCTGTAGAAGCGGACTTCCTGGCCCGCGGCCAGGACGACGTTCCAGCGCCCGGTCCGGCTGTCGAAGAAGAGCTTCGGATCCCGGAAGTCCGGGATGTCGGCGGTGATGACCGGGTTGCCGGGGTACTTCGTAAAGGTCCGGCCGCCGTCGGTCGAGCCCGCGAGGCTCTGGGTCTGGTTCGTGCCGGCGGACGTGTACATCGCGACGATGGCACCAGCGCCGAAGCCCGCCGCCCCCGTTTTGTCCACGATCGCGCTGCCGCTGAACACCGAGCCGAGCGGATCGGCCCAGATTGCGGGCGGGAGCTCCTCCCAGTGCACGAGGTCGCGCGAGACGGCGTGACCCCAGGTCATGTTGCCCCACATGCTGCCGTAGGGGTTGTACTGGAAGAAAAGATGCCACTCGCCGTCCTTGTAGACCAGCCCGTTCGGGTCGTTCATCCAGCCGTACGCCGGGCTGAAATGCCAGGTCGGCCGGAAGGCCTCCCGGTTCGTGCGGTCAAAGACGGAGGCCGTCTTCATCTGCGCCCAGCAGACGTCCTTCGATCCGTCGCGGACCTCGCCGCTGCGCGGGCGGCTCCGTACGACGTCCAGCAGGATCTGCCGGCCGGCGTGGGCCGAGACGTCCAGCGGGACGAAATAATCGACCCGCGCGGTCGCGAGCTGCACGCTGAGCGACTGCGCCTCGCGCGTGTCCACGAGGACTTTCAGCGTCGCCGACGGCGCGCCCTCCTGCACCGGCAGGAGCACGTAGCGGTCGGCGCCCGTGACGCGGACGTGGGTATGGGTTGCGGAAAGGTGGGAGATCTGCAGCGGTTGGGCCTGCAGGGCCAGCGCGGCGAAGGCCGCAAGGAGGGTCAGCAATCTTTTCATGGTTCTCAAAGATAGCATTTTCCCGGGAATGGTGAAAAATTTAGAACGCCCGCTGTCACAGCGGGCGTTCTTGCAATTCTAACCTAAATTTAACCTATGAAAAAACTATTCGGTTAAATGTACTTGCAATGTCTGTGCCAAAACATGGAACTGCGGGAAAAATTATTTCGCAAGTTCCACGCGGATGATCTTCACGTCGCTCTCGGGCAGGTCGCGGGGACCGGTCGGGACGGAAGCGATCCGGTCGATCACATCCAGTCCTTCCAAGGTCTCGCCATAGACGGTATATTCGCCGTCGAGCTGGGCGCAGGCGCCTTCGTCCTGGACCAGGTAGAACTGGGAGCCGGAGGAGGCCTTCAGCGGATTGGCGGCGTCACCGCGGCGGGCGGCTGCGAGGGCGCCCTTCTTGTGGCGGTATTCCGGGACGAACTCAGCCGGGACGGTGTAGTCCGGGCCGCCGGTGCCGAAGCGGGCGGCGTTGGCCTTGTCCTTGGTCAGCGGGTCTCCGCCCTGGATCATGAATCCGTTGATGACGCGGTGGAAGAGGAGGCCGTCGTAGTAGCCGGAGAGGGCGAGCTTGGCGAAGTTCTCGCGGTGCTGCGGGGTCTTGCTGTAGAGCTTGACCTTGATGGTGCCGAGGTTGGTAATGATGTTGAATACCGGCTCTTCTGGCAGGGCCGCGAGCGCCGCGGCGAGGTCTTTCTCACTCATTTTCGGGGTTTCTTGTACGGGTTCAGGGATCTGGGAAGCCTTCTTGGAGCCGCCTTTGCAGCCGACGAGCAGGGCAGCGGCCGCGAGGACGGCGAGGCTGAGGAGGATGGTTCTTTTCATATCAGGTCTGTTTTGCACAAAAGTACTTAAATTTTAGGTAACTTTGTAGAAATCGCGGATGAATATGAACCTGAAGTCCCTTGCGAAGGATACCGCCCTGTACGGACTGGTCAGCATCGTCGGCCGCTTCCTGAATTACCTGCTCGTGCCGGTCCACACCTACCGGATCCCGGCGGAGAGCGGCGGCTACGGCATCGTTTCGAACCTGTATGCCTATACGGCGCTGTTCCTGGCGCTCCTGACCTTCGGGATGGAGACGACGCTCTTCCGTTTCGGCAGCAAGGAGGGGACCGATGACAGGATGGTCTACAGCAACGCCCTCCGGATGGTGGGCGGCGTCTCGCTGGCCTTCCTGGCGCTCGTCTTCCTGTTCCTCCGCCCGATTTCCGGCGCGATGGGCTACGCGGCACACCCCGAGTATATCTGGATGTTCGCGCTGATCACGGCGCAGGATGCCTTCCAGGCCGTGATGTACAGCCGCCTGCGCCAGCAGCGCCGACCGATCCGCTTCGTCTGCCTGAAATTCGCCTTCATCATCCCCAGCATCCTGCTGAACCTCTTCATCTTCCTCGTGATGCCGAAGATCCCCGCCCTGCAGGGCATCTTCCAGCAGTTCAACTACGGCGTCGGCCTGATCTTCGTCGCGAACCTCCTCTGTACGACGCTGGTCTCCCTGCTCTTCATCCCGGAAATCCGCGGCATCGCCTACGGCTTCGACCGCAGGCTCGCCCGGCAGATGCTCTCCTATACCTGGCCCCTGCTGCTCCTCAGCCTGGTCGGCGTGCTCAACCAGGTCTCGGACAAGATCCTCCTGCCGAAGCTGATGCCCGGCGAGGACGGGCTGGTGCAGCTCGGCATCTACGGCGCCTGCGTGAAGATCGCCATGATCATGGCGCTGCTGACCCAGGCCTTCCGCTACGCCTACGAGCCCATCGTCTTCGCGGACAGCAAGGACCGCCAGAGCCCCGCGACCCTCGCCGACGGCACGAAATACTTCATCGCCTTCACGCTCCTGGCCTTCCTCGCCGTCGTGTTCTATATGCCTGTCCTGCAGCGCTTTGTGGGACAAGACTACCGCGAGGGCCTCGGCGTCGTCCCGATCGTGATGATGGCCGAAATCTTCATGGGCGTCTATTTCAACCTCTCCTTCTGGTACAAGCTGACCGACCAGAACTGGTGGGGCGCCGTGATCAGCGCCATCGGCGTGGCCGTCATGATCGCCGTCAACGTCGTCGGCGTCCCGCGCATCGGCTACTGGGCCTGCGCCTGGGGCGGCTTCGCCGGCTACGGCGTCTCGATGCTCCTGAGCTGGCTTATCGGCCGGAAAAAGTACCCGGTCCCTTACGACTACCGGACCATCCTGCTCTTCGCCGCCGTCGCCGTCACCCTCTTCTTCACCGGCCGCGGCATCCTCTCCTCCGGCCTCCCGACCTTCGCCGCCCTCGCCCTCAACACCCTCCTCCTCGCCGTCTACGCCGCCCTCTGCTGGTACAAACTCATCCGCCGCCCCGCGTAGCTGTTTTTCCAGGATCATCCTGTCTGGATGTCTGGCTAGACCGACGTAAAACAGTATTGCCGGGCATTTTGATTCTTGGATATAGTACCGATATGCTCATTATTATTTGTAATTAATATTTATTCTGTTTATTATTGCAAAAATCACTAATCTTTACTACCTATGAGACATTATATTCCCCTGTTTTTTCTAATCTGTTTTCTCTCATCTTCCTGTACGAAAACATTTTCTCCCTCGATTGATATTATTCAAGACCCCTATTGCACCCCTAATAAATCCGGTAATAATCGGTATAGTGAGGTCTTTTCCATCGCATCAGAAGCATTGAAACGGTTTTATCCGGAAACAAAGGGCGGGACAGACACTAAGAATATCCGTAATGTGATTCCCTATGTGAATCGGACACGGTCGGCAGATGCTGACACACTGTTTTATATTGTCAATTATGGCAATAATGATGGTTTCTGTCTTGTCTCCGCCAAAAAGTCCGTTGAGCCGATTTTAGCAATAACAGAAAACGGCTATTATGATGGCGGTGAAACAGGAAATGCCGGCTTCGATATCTACATCAGCGGCTTGGTTGCCGAATTATCATCGATAGGAGATGGCGGTATTATTATTCAACCCGACATCGTTGATACCATCAGGTTCACAGAATTGACCGTTGGGCCACTCCTGGAAACCACTTGGCATCAAGTCGATCCGTATAATTATTATTGTCCCACAATCCGTGATGAATATCTCATTTTACATCATTGTAAAGTCGGGTGTGGAGCTGTTGCATTAAGCCAGATTGCGGCTTATTATGAACATCCAACCTCTCTGAACCTTACTTTTAGCGGAGCTCCCGTCCAGACATTATATCCCGATTGGGATGAGATGAAAGAATACTCTCCCAATGAGGGATACTCTTCCCGGGGCTGATGATTGCACAGTTTATGAGAGAGGTTGGAAAAAGCCTTTATACTTCCTACGGGTTAGGTTCTAGTCCGACTGCTCCAGACCTAATCCCGGGAGGTCTTTCGGCTATTAGTTTTTTTGGATCTTCATCATCATATAATCTCACCAACATCGTCAACGCGCTTTCAGTTAACCGCCCCGTGTTGATCTATGCTTTCTATTCCAATTCGCCGACTCAGGGTCATATCTGGGTAATTGACGGTTTCCAGCTCTTCGATTATAGCTATGATTACTACATCCAACGTGGTTTTAATTGGGACGGGTCTCCATGGTTGGAGTACTCTTCCCATTACGAAACAACTACGCACTATCTGCATTTCAATATGGGAGAAAGTGATCAGAGTTTAAATGGTTACTACCTCGCAAGGCATTATCTAAACACATCCGGGGACTTATTCCCTGATACGGAGATGGTCAGCGTAACAATATTTGCAGAAATCCCGAATCAAGTCCCAAATACCGAAATAGGTGTTTACACAAACATAACCACAAATTAATCAAAATATTATGAAAAAAAAGATATTATCTTTCTCTGTCCTGATAATTCTGGCTCTCGCGGGAGGATGCGCAAAGGAGCCATCCGATAACGATCCATTCCTCGATGAAGTGGAGATTGCCGAGAACGAAGAGGACATTCCTATGTCGCCGTGGCGTTCCGTCGCCCGCTTCGGGCCCGGTAAAAAAATGCTGGGGACCCCTCGCTATTACTTATATGTGACTGATAAGAATGGGAACGACTTGCTATCCAAGGATAGTGGAAGTGCATTTCTGGAAGGACTGAGCGTATATAATACAGTCTATGGTAATCTTCCGGATCCGGAACGTCACGTGTATTATGATACGGAAATGGAGCGCTACACCTTGCCATTAATGCTTGTCCCAGGTGCGACTGACACAATACGTTGGTCAGACGGCACGCAGGACATTATCAACCCCAGGGAGGAATACAACAAAGCCAAGACCCTGTTCCGCTACTATCTGATCTTCAATGGAGAGAAAACGTATAATCCGTTCCTCACACTCACCAAATAACAAAGCCAACGCCGGACCGCGGCCGTAGCTGACACATTTTTGGCCGAATTGTGTCTCTTGCGGGGCAAAAGGGCCCCGGCAGACACATTCAGGGCCGAATTGTGTCTTTCTCGGGCAAAACCGGCCCCGGCAGACACATTCAGGGCCGGATTGTGTCTTTTGCGGGCCAAAAGGGCGCTGGCAGACACGTTTGGGGCCGAATTGTGTCTTTTGCGGGCCAAAAGGGCGCCGGCAGACACATTCAGGGCCGAATTGTGTCTTTTGCGGGTCAAAAGGGCCCCGGCAGATTCTGCCACCTGCGGTGCCATCATTCGCTTCGCTCGGAATGACAAGGGCAGATTCCTTCGCTGCGCTCGGAATGACAGGGAGGACATGACGCAGGAGAAGCAGAAAAAGCAATTTTTCTGAGTAGCCCTTTTTTGGGATATCTCAGGAAAATTGCTTTTTCTGCGTTCCGAGGCGGCTTTTTCTGCTGATAACTAACTGATAATAAAGAAACCTGTTTTTCTGAGTCGGCGTTTTTTCGACGATCTCAGGAAAACAGGTTTCTTTATGGTACGTGATGCCCGGACGAGCCGGGCATGACGGAATTAGTCGTTCAGGGAGAAACGCTTGAAGACGAGGACTTTGGCTTCCTTGTCGGCGGCGGCGAGGGCGGCCTTGACGGTCTCCTTGCTGTCGCTCATCTGGTACTCCTGCTCCTCGAGGGTGTTCTCCTTGAGGAACTTCTGGACGCGGCCGTTCGCGATGTTCTCGACCATCTGGGCGGGGAGGTTGGCGGCCTTCTCGGTGCCGACCGTCTTGATGATCTCGCGGGCCTGGGCGGCCTGCTCGGGGGTCAGCCAGCCCTTCGCGGTGTTGGACTCGATATGGTCCTCGCTGTCCACGTGGGCGGGGTTGATGCCGACCTTCTTCAGCGCGGCGTCGACGACCTTCTGGACCATCTCCTCCTTCGTCTTCTCGATGGCGACGGACTTCTCCGTGTCGAGGACGGACTGCGGGCAGTCGGAGGCGGAAATGGACACCGGGTTCATCGAAGCGACCTGCATGGCGATACCCTTCGCGATCTCGAGGGGAACTTCCTTGTTGAAGCCTACGAGCGCGCCGAGCTTGCCGTTGATCTTGTGGATGTACTCACGGATGTAGGGAGCCTCGATGCAGGCGTAGTAAGCGAGCTCGTGCTTCTCACCGGTCTTGCCGGTCTGCTCGGTCACCGCTTCTTCCACCGTGCGGCCGTCAGCCATCTTGCAGGCCTTCAGCGCCTCGAGGTCAGCCGGGAGCTGGGCGATCGCCACGTCGGCAATCGCGTCAACCAGCTGCTGGAAATCCGCATTCTGGGAGACGAAGTCAGTCTCGCAACCCAGGCAGACGAGGATCGCCTTGCCACCGGCGACGCGGGCCTTGACCGCACCTTCGGTCGCAGAACGGTCCGCGCGCTTCGCGGCGACGAGCTTACCCTTCTCGCGGATGATTTCGACGGCCTTGTTGAAATCGCCTTCGGCCTCGACCAGGGCGTTCTTGCAATCCATCATACCTGCGCTCGTCATCTTGCGCAGTTTCATTACGTCAGCTGCAGTAATGTTCATCGTGTTCTCCTTTAAAATTATTCTTCAGTTTTCTCGGCAGGAGCCTCGGCAGGAGCCTCAGCGGGGGCCTCGACCGGAGCGGCAGCCTCGGCGGGGGCGGCCTCGGCCTCTACGTCGACGGGCTTGGCGCTCTTGCGGGCGCGGAGCTTCTTCTGCGTAGGCTTCACGGCGGCCTCTTCCTCGGACGCTTCCTTGTCCTTCTCCAGCTTGCGCTCTTCCAGACCTTCCTGGATCGCCTGGCAAAGGATGTTCATAATGCACTCAATCGACTTCGTAGCATCGTCATTGGCCGGAATCACGTAATCAATCGGGGTAGGATCGCAACAAGTATCAACCATCGCGAATACCGGAATGTTGAGACGATTGGCTTCCTTGACGGCATTAGCCTCTTTCTGGATATCGATAACGAAGAGTGCGGACGGGAGGCGGCTCATATCCTTGATGGAACCGAGGTTCTTCTCCAGCTTCTGGCGCTGGCGGTCAACCTGGAGGCGCTCTCTCTTGGCGAGTTTGTCAAAAGTACCATCTTCCTTCATCTTGTCGATGGTACTCATTTTCTTGACAGCTTTGCGGATGGTCGGGAAGTTGGTAAGCATACCGCCGGCCCAACGCTCCGTCACTGAAGGCATATTCACAGATGCAGCTTTTTCTGCAACAATGTCTTTCGCCTGTTTTTTGGTTGCCACGAAAAGGATCTTGCGGCCCGAGCGGGCGAGCTCCTTCATCATTTCGGCAGCCTCGTCAACTTTGACGATCGTCTTGTGCAGGTCGATGATGTGGATGCCCTTCTTCTGGTCGAAGATGTAGGGAGCCATCTTGGGGTTCCACTTGCGGGCCAGGTGGCCGAAGTGAACGCCTGCATCAAGCAATTCTTGGAAATTTGTTCTGGACATTTCTTTGTTTTTCTTTTTTGTTTTCTCTTTTCGTCAATTCCCGGGTAGCGATCTTTCAGTCCCGGAAATTTTCCGCAGTCCGGCAGCCATCCGCGGGATGGTTTCAAAACCGGTCCTGTGCAATAAAGCGATACGCGTAAACTAACGTTTGCTGAACTGGAAACGTCTGCGGGCACCCGGCTGGCCAGGTTTCTTGCGTTCGACCTCGCGGGCGTCGCGGGTCAGGAAACCGGCAGCCTTGAGCGCGGGACGGTAAGCTTCCTTGTCGATCTCGCAGAGGGCGCGGGAGATTCCCAGGCGCACGGCCTCAGCCTGACCCTTGGTGCCACCACCTGCGATGGTCACCTTGATGTCGAACTGGCCTTCCGTCTGCGTGACGGCGAGGGGCTGGTTCACGACGTAACGGAGGGTCTCCTCCTTGAAGTAATCTTCGAGGGGACGGTCGTTGATCGTGATGTTACCTTTTCCGGCTACAACATAAACGCGAGCTACGGCAGCCTTACGTCTTCCAAGGGCGTGTACTTGTTCCATTTGCTCTGTTTAAATTTGATCCAACTTAATGACTTTCGGGTTCTGGGCCTGGTGCGGATGCTCCGGACCTGCGTAGATGTGCAGGTTGCCGAGGATGTCGTCACCAAGACGGTTCTTAGGAAGCATACCCTTGACTGCTCTCCTAATGAGTTCTTCAGGCCTCTTCTCGAGGATTTCCTTCGGCGTGGTGAAGCGCTGTCCACCCGGATAACCGGTGTAGCGCGTGTACACACGCTCAGTCATCTTCTTTCCCTTGAGCGCCACCTTCTCGGCGTTGATCACGATGACGTTGTCACCGCAGTCGACGTGGGGGGTGAAGCCCGGTTTGTTCTTGCCGCGGAGGACAAGCGCAATCCTGGAAGAAAGACGACCCAGTGGAAGATCCGTTGCGTCGATGAGGACCCACTCTTTTTCTACAGTCGCCTTGTTGAGCGAAACTGTCTTGTAGCTTAAAGTGTCCACTGTCTTGATCTTTAACAGGTTAATAAAAAAATTGCGATCCCTTCACATTTAAGGGGTCGCAAAGATACGAAGAATTATTTAATTAACCAAAGCAGCGCCTTCCTGAATTCCTCGCGCTCCTGCTCGGAGAAGAATACGGCGCGGATCGGAACCTGGAACATCCGCTCCCGCAGCCCGGGCGGCATCTCCCCGTAATCCCGCAGGCGCTGGGCGTCCTTTTCCGTCGTCGCCAGGGCCGCCGTCGGGTTCTCCGACGAGAGCGTGCTGATCCGCCGGATGTCGGCCTCGGAGAAGCGGTGGTGGTCCGGGAAGACCATGCGCTTTACTATTTTATAGGTATCGCTCAGGTAGTCGCGGAGGGGTTTGTCGTTCGCGATGCCGCTGAAGAGGATGAGGCGGTGGGAGTAGATGTACCGGGGGTCGTATTCCGGGAAGACGCCCTCCGGGGCATCGTAGGTGACGGTCGTGAAGAAGACCTTCGGAGCCGCGTCCCCGAGGCCCAGGCGTGCGATGCATTCCTCGCGGTCCTGCTGGGAGAGGTACGCCGGGCACTTGGTCACGAGGATGATGTCGGCGGTCCGGAGGCGCTCCGGGAGGTCGCGCAGCCGCCCGTAGGGCAGCAGGCGGTCGTCCGCCGGCTGGCGGCCGTAGTCCACGAGCGCGATCGTCGCCGTCGGGGTCAGGCGGCGGTGCTGCATCGCGTCGTCGAGCAGGATCAGGTCCGCGGCGGGGAACTCCGGATGCTGCGTCCGCCGGGCCTTCTTCGCGCCCGCGAGCGTCTCCGGATTCGTCAGGAAGCCGCAGCCCTCGACGCGGTCGGCGTCCACGGCGACCACGACGCCCGGGAACTTGCGCTTGACCTGCATCGGCTCATCCCCGCAGAAGGCGGCGGTCCCGTCCGCCACGACCTGCTGGAAGCCCTTCGAGGTCCGCTTGTAGCCGCGCGAAAGCACGGCGAGCTGCTTTCCCTTCCACTCCTCGCTCTCCTGCAGCAGGCGGAGCAACATCTCCGTGTGCGGCGTCTTGCCCGTCCCGCCGGCGGTCACGTTCCCGATACAGATCGTCGGCACCGCGGCGGCCGTGCGCTTCTTCCAGCCCTTGTCATACAGTTTGTGCCTGACGCGCAGCGCCAGGCCGTACAGTTCATTCAATATCATACTCCATATACATTTTCATCCCGCGCGGGCATGAACTCGCCCCAGCGCGCGGCGATTCCGTCCAGGAGCCGGTACAGCTCCTGCGGGTCCCGCTCCGTCACGAGGCGGATGCGGGTCTCCTTGAAATCCGGCAGGCCCTTGAAGTAGCAGGACAGGTGGCGGCGCATCTCGAAGACGCCCCGCACCTCGCCCTTCAGGGCCAGCGAGAGGCCGAGGTGGCGTTTCGCGAGCGCCACGCGCTCCGGCACCCCCGCCGGCGCAAGCCGCTCCCCCGTCCGCAGGAAATGCTTGATCTCCTTGAAGATCCAGGGGTTGCCGAAAGAGGCGCGGCCGACCATGATGCCGTCCACGCCGTAGCGGCTGAAGCACTCCGCCGCGCGCTCGGGGGTCGTGATATCGCCGTTGCCGATGACGGGGATCCGGATGCGGGGGTTCTCCCGGACCGCGGCAATCAGGCTCCAGTCGGCGCTGCCCTTGTACATCTGCTGGCGCGTGCGGCCGTGGATCGTCAGCGCGGCGATGCCGCAGTCCTGCAGGCGCTCCGCGAGCTCGACGATGATCTTCGAATGCTCGTCCCAGCCGAGGCGGGTCTTGACCGTGACCGGCTTGCGGACCGCATCGACGACGGCCTTCGTGATCGCGACCATCTTGTCCGGTTCGCGCATCATCCCGGAGCCCGCGCCGCGGCCGGCGATCTTGCTGACCGGGCAGCCGAAATTGATGTCGATGACCTCGCAGCCGTGGCCGCCGGCGATCTCGTCCGCCCGGTCCGCCATCTGCGCGGCCTCGACCATCGACTCAGGGATGTGGCCGTAGATCTGGATGCCGATCGGGGCCTCCTCCGCGCTCGTACGCATCTTCGCGATGGCGCGCGCGGCGTCCCGGATCAGCCCGTCCGAGGGGACGAATTCGGTATAGACCATGTCCGCGCCGCACTCCTTGCAGACGGCGCGGAAGGACGCGTCGGTCACGTCCTCCATCGGAGCCAGCAGCACCGGCTTCTCCCCCAGGTCCAGATTCCCTATCTTCATCCCAAAAAGAAAGCTGCCCTGCCGGACAGCTTCTCAGGCTAGACGGTCATGATGTCTTTTTCCTTGGCGGCGATCACCGCATCGACAGCCTTGACGTGCTTGTCGGTCAGTTTCTGGACCTCCTCCTCGGCCTCTTTCTCGGCGTCCTCGGAGAGTCCGTCGTTCTTCTGGGCCTTCTTGAGCTGGTCGATTGCGTCGCGACGGACGCCGCGGACGGCCACCTTGGTGTTCTCACCGGCGGCGCCGGCCTTCTTGATCAGCTCGCGGCGGCGCTCCTCGGTCAGGGCCGGGACGGTGCAGCGGATGATTTCGCCGTTGTTCGAGGGGGTCAGGCCGAGGTTCGCGTCGAGAATCGCCTTCTCGACCGCGGGGATCAGGCTCCGCTCCCAGGGCTGGATCGTCAGCGTCTTCGCGTCCGGGCTCGCCACGGAAGCCACCTGCGGCACCGGGGTCATCGAGCCGTAGTAATTGACCATCACGTTGTTGAAGATGGACGGGTTGGCCTTGCCGACGCGGTAGGTCTTGAGGTCCTCCTCGAGGAAGTTGATCGCGTCCTGCATCTTGCTGTCGGCATTCGCAACGATTTCCTTTGCTTTTTCAGTCAACATAACATTATCAGTTTTAGTTATTTACCTATTTATGGACCAGCGTTCCAACCGCTTCGCCGCGGAGGATCCGGGTCAGGTTGCCGGGGCGCGTCATGTCGAAGACGATGACGGGCATGTCCCCGTCTTCGCACAGGGCGAAGGCCGTCTGGTCCATTACCCGCAGCCGCTCTGCAATCGCCTTGCCAAATGTGAGCTCGTCGTATTTCGTCGCGGTCGGGTCCTTCTCCGGGTCGGCGGTATAGACGCCGTCCACGCGGGTCCCCTTCAGCAGCGCGTCGGCGCCGATCTCGAGGGCGCGGAGCGCGGCGCCGGAGTCCGTCGTGAAGAAGGGATTGCCGGTACCGCCGGCGATCAGCGCGACGCCGCCCGACTCGAGGAACTTCACCGCCGCCTCGCGGACATAGTAGCGCGCGATCGGCTCCATCGGCGTCGCCGTGAAAACCTCCGCCGGAATGCCCTGCGAGCGGATCGCCATCGCAAGGCCGAGGGAGTTGATCACCGTCGCGAGCATGCCCATCTTGTCGCCGTTCACGCGGTCGAAACCCTTTCCGACGCCCTGCAGGCCGCGGAAGATGTTGCCGCCGCCGTTCACGATGGCGACCTGCATCCCTTCCCGCACCGCAGCGGCGATTTCGGCGGCCGCCGCATTCAGGCTGGCCTCATCGATACCTTTTCCCGAAGGGCCTCCCAGGCTCTCTCCGCTCAGTTTCAGCAATACCCTTTTATACATACGCAATTTCCGTATTTTACCGCCCTCGGAGGCGGTTTTGAACGGGAACAAATTTACGAAGAAAATTTATGAAACTTGCAAGAAAGACGTTATATTTGCGTTATGTTTATCTTCAACTCCTCCATCGGCAGAAAGTTTATCCAGAGTATCTCCGGAGCCTTCCTTATCCTCTTCCTGCTCATCCACGCGACCATCAACTTCTTCTCGGTCATCGACTCCATGACCGGAAAATTCGGCGTCGCCGCCGCGGATGAAAAGCTCTTCTCCGCCGGCGACGGCCTCTTCAAGCTCGGCTGCGACTTCATGTCCACGGGATTCATCTCCATCATGGTCCCCGTCCTCGCGCTGGGCTTCGTCGTCCACATCGTCTACGGCGGCTGGCTGACCTGGCAGAACATGAAGGCCCGCGGCGGCCTGAAGCGCTACGAAGTCCCGAGCAAGGCGAAATCCGACTCCTGGGCCGCCAGCAACATGCTCGTCCTCGGCATCATCGTCCTCGGCCTCCTCGGCTTCCACCTGACCCACTTCTGGGCCAAGATGCAGCTCCCCGAGATGTTCGGCGTCGGCACGTATGAGAACAACCCCTACCTCCTGCTGATGGTGACCTTCGGCAAATGGTGGGTCCTCCTCCTCTACCTGGTCTGGTTCGTCGCAATCTGGCTCCATATGACCCACGGTTTCTGGAGCATGTTCCAAACCGTCGGCTGGAACGGCAAGACCTGGTTCAAGCGCCTCAAGGTCATCGCCGCCATCGTTTCCACGCTGATCTGCGGCGCCTTCGCGGTTACCGCGATCAACGCCTTCATCCAGGCCCGGATCCTCCTGTAAGCGTTTTTCGCAACTCGCTGATCTTTAGCCACATACAAAAAGGACTTCTGCAAATTGCAGAAGTCCTTTTTTCTATACGGTGATAATCAGCGTCCTGCGAAAAACGCAGGGGCTACTTGAAGAGCAGCGGGGCGAAGGTGTTGAGGTACAGACGCCAGTTGCGCCACTCGTGGCCGTTCGCGCTGATGAAGGTCGTATGCTCCATGCCGTTGCGGGTCAGGGCCGCGTCGAGGACCTTGGTGTTCTGGTAGGCGAGGGCGTCGTCGCTGCCGCAGCCGACCCAGTAGAGCTTGTAGCCGGCTTTCTTGATGCCCTGGAGGTCCGCGTCGAGGTGGTCGCTTTCACGGATGCCGCAGCTCAGGGGGCAGATGTAGGCGAAGGTGCCGGGGAAGAGGGCCGTCGCGGAGGTCGTGTGGCCGCCGCCCATCGACAGGCCGGAAATCGCGCGGGAAGCCGGCTTCGGGATGGCGCGGTAGTTCTTCTCGATGAAGGGGATGATTTCCTTCACGAGGCTGGTCACGTAGGCGTTCGCGAACTTCGGGTCGGTGCGGTCGAGCTGGATCGTCGGGAGGCCCATCGTCGCGGCGGCCTGCTGGTTCGGGTTGCCGTTCGGCATCACGACGATCATCGGGACCGCCTTGCCCTTCTCGATCAGGTTGTCGAGGATCTGGGCGGCACGGCCCATCGAGCTCCAGGCTTCCTCGTCGCCGCCACCGCCGTGGAGGAGGTAGAGGACCGGGTACTTCTGGTTCTTGTTCTTCTCGTAGCCGTAGGGGGTATAGACCATCATGCGGCGGTTGATGCCGAGGATCTGGCTGTCATACCAGACGGCGCTGACCGTACCGCGCTGGCTGCACTCGTTGTAGTTCTCCGAGCGCTCGCCGGGGATGAAGAGCATGTTGAGGTAGCGGGTACCGTCGCGCTGGACCATGTAGTTCACCGGGTCGTTGACGGAGACGCCGTCCACGATGAAGTTGTAGGTATAGATTTCCGGTTCCGGGGCGTCGATCGTGACGGACCAGATGCCGTTCTCGCCTTTCTGCATGTCATACTGCTCGCGGGTCCAGTTGCCGGCGAGCTTGACATACGTGGCGTAGTTGGCATTGAGGCGGAAGGTCACCTTGCCTCCGGAGACTTCGGGGGAGACGACCGGCGCCTGGCGCTGGAAGTTGGCAAGCTCCTGGGCGGAGGCTGCGCCCGCGAAGAGCAGGGCCGCAGCGAGGGTAATCAGTAATTTTTTCATTGAGGTTATTGGTTTAGTGGTTATCAATCGGTAGGATTGTCCTTTAAAGGTAGGAATTATTTCCTAAATTTGGGAAACGAAAGGCACGAAATGGAAAATATCTACCAGACCCGGATCGCGCGCCTGCGGGAGATGATGGCGCGCAGCCGTTGGGACGCCGTCATCATCGGCGGATCCGACCCCCACAGCAGCGAATACCCGGCGGACCGCTGGAAGCAGGTCCGGTGGCTCTCCGGCTTCACCGGAGAGGCCGGCGACCTCGTGATCACGGCGGACCACGCCGGCCTCTGGACCGACACCCGCTACTTCATCCAGGCCCTCGCCCAGCTCGACGGGACCGGGGTCGAACTCCACAAGACCCGCGTCCCGGAGCAGGTCCTGATTCCGGAGTGGCTGGCGACGCAGGCCTTCCCGGGCCGGAACACGGTCCACATCGCCGTGGACGGCCTCTGCCAGCAGGTCAGCGGCATCGAAGGGCTCCGCGCGGCCTTCGGCGAGGACACCGAAGTCCGCATCGTCAGCGTCCCGGACCTGCTGGACGACCTCTGGGAGGACCGGCCGGCGATCCCGGCGACCGCGGTGTACGAGGTCCCGGAGGAGGTCGTCGGGGAGAGCCGGGAGCGCAAACTCGCCCGGCTGCGCGGCTTCCTGGCCGCGCAGGCCTGCGACGCCGCGCTCCTCTCCGCCCTCGACGAGATCGCCTGGCTGCTGAACGTCCGCGCGTCGGACATCGCCTACAATCCGATGGCAATCTCCTACCTGCTGGTGGACCGGGAAGGGGCGCGCTGGTTCGTGCGCAAGAACGCCCGCCAGGAGGTCCCGGACCTGCCGGACGTCGACGTCCTGCCGTACGACGAGCTGCCCGTCTGCCTCGCGGAAGGCCCGGGGCGACTGTTCGTGGATCCGGATACCCTGAATTACCATATCTACAACCTCCTGGACCCGGATTCGCTCATCTGCGGGACCTCGCCCGTCGGCCTCTGGAAGGCGGTCAAGAACCCCGTCGAGATCGAAGGGATGCGGGAAGCCCACCTGGAAGACGGCCTCGCGATGGAGCAGTTCCTCTGGTGGCTGGAGCAGGCGCTCGAGGCGGGAGAGCCTGTCACGGAGTGGGACGCCGCCTGCAAGCTCGGCGCCCTCCGCGCCGCCATCCCCGGCTACCGCGGCGACAGCTTCGAGACCATCTCCGCCTACGGGCCGGGCGCGGCGCTGCCCCACTACATCACCCCGCGGGAGAATGCCCCCCTCCTGCAGCCCCGCGGCCTCTACCTCTGCGACTCCGGCGGCCAGTACCTCTTCGGCACGACCGACATCACCCGCACCGTCCCCCTGGGACCCTGCACGCAGCAGGAAATGGAAGATTACACCCTCGTCCTGAAAGGCCACATCGGCCTCGCGATGGCGGTGTTCCCGGCCGGGACGGCCGGCTGCCAGCTCGACGCGCTGGCGCGCGGGCCGCTCTGGCGGACGAAACGCAGCTTCGGCCACGGCACCGGCCACGGCGTCGGCTTCTTCCTCGGCGTCCACGAAGGCCCCCAGGACATCCGCCAGAACTTCAACCGCCAGCCCCTCCTGCCGGGCATGATCTGCTCGGACGAGCCCGGCATCTACCGCGAAGGCCTGCACGGCGTCCGCCACGAGAACCTCATCCTCTGCCGCGACGCCGGCGAGAACGAATTCGGCCGCTGGCGTGAATTCGAAACCCTGACGCTATGTCATTTTGATACATCCGCGGTCCTGAAGGAACTCCTGTCGGCCGACGAGGTGCGCTGGCTGAACGCCTACAACGAGCGCGTCTTCCGCACCCTCGCCCCGCGCCTCCCCGCCGAGGTCGCCCTCTGGCTCCGCGACAAGACCGAAGCGATCTGACACTTCCCGCTCCTTACTCCGCCTTCTTCTGCAATTCGACTGTGATGTCGATGATATGATAGGTATTGTCCAGCCTTGGAATGAGAGGAAGGATCTGTAACGTCTGCTGTTCATAACCACTGTCCGGTTCCGCCCCTTCGAATTTGATTTCCGCCGTTTTGAGTTCCTCCAAACTCAGTTTATAGGTCCCCTCCGCCCTGCCATAAAAATCGGTATAGAGCGTATCGTTCTTCTCCGTTATCGCCCCTTCGTGAAAACCATCCGGGGCCACCACCACCTGGCAACCGCGTACGACCCGCCCCTCCGTATTCACCACTTCAGCTTTGACTGTTACCTCATCACGAAGATAATCATAGGTCCCCGGAGGGCACCCGTACATATCAAGAACATTGTTGCAGGCGGAGAACCCCAGCATCGAGACAACCGTCCCGAGCAGCCACGCCCACCAGGATTGGATTGTTTTCATACCATATTCGTTTTATTCGTTTTCCAGCCGTTGCAGGTGGCAGCGGACCAGATTCCCGTCGCCGTCGCGCAGGTGCATCCCGTTGCCGAGGCAGTACTTCCAGAAGCGGCAGTCGCCGCAGGCATCCTTCTTCATCCAGCTGCGGTCGCGGTACGGCTGGAACCGCGTGTTCCAGACCTCCATGAAGTCATCCGCGTAGATGTTGCCCTGGTGGTAGTCGGAGCGGATGCTGGTGCAGGCGGAGATGGACCCGTCGCAAAGCACGCCGCCGACCGTCACGCCGGCGTTGCACAGATAGAAATGGTCGCGCACGTCGCCCTCGTAATGGCCCAGGAAGCCCTCGCAGCCATAACTCGCCTTGATGCGGCCCTCCCGGCGCGTCCCCTTGATGAACTCCATCAGCGCGCGGAACTGCCCGTTCGAAATCTGCATCTCCGGGTCCGCCCCGCGCCCCATCGGGAACACGGTAAACAGGCGCCACTCCTTCAGCCCGACGCCGATCAACAGCTCCTTGATCTGGTCCAGCTTTGAGAAATTGCGCCGGGTCACGCAGGTCACGACGTCAAAGGCAATCTCCCCCGAATCCACCACCATCCTGATCGCCGCCAGCGCCCGCTCGTACGCGCCTTTCCGCCCGCGCATCCAGTCGTGGTCCTCCCCGATCCCGTCCAGGGAAACCGTCATCGAACGCAGCCCGCTGCGCAGCAGCCCCTGATAGCGCTCCGGCGTCAGCAGCAGCCCGTTCGTCACCATCCCCCACGGGAAGCCCTTCTCATAAATCACCCGTCCGCACTGCTCCAGGTCGGCGCGCACCAGCGGCTCCCCGCCGGTCACATTGACCATCACCTTGTGGGGGTCCGTCGCCGCCGCGACCGAATCCAGCACGCGCGCGAAATCCGCGACCGGCATGTCCTTGCAGCCCGCCGTCGCCTTGCAGTCGCTTCCGCAGTGGCGGCAGGAAAGGTTGCAGCGCAGCGTACACTCCCAGAACAGCTGCCGCAGCGGATGCTCCTGAGCCAGCGGGGCCCGCAGCTTCCGCGTAATATCCAGCGCCAGGCGACGCCTGAGTCCCAGCCGCTCCATCATTCCGCCTTCTTCTTCAGCCGCGCCTTCGCCTCGATTGTATATTCACCCTGGTACCAGCTCTTGTCACCCTCCTTGGTCTGGGTAATCTTCAGATCGCTACGTTTCAAAAGCAACGGCTCAAAAGACCCGTTCTCCGGCCCGTCCACATCGGCAAACTCCACCTCCATATTATCCCCGATCCCATCGACCTCCAATTCCCCCGCAACCTTTCCGGCCCGGTCGGTATAGAGCGTATCGTTGACCCACGGCGCCGACTCAGAATCCCGTCCCCACGGCGCAACCACCACCCGAATCCCCTCGACCGGCTTCCCCGCCTCATCCTTCACTTCCCCGACTACCTTGTAATCCGCATACGGCGCCCCGTACTCATATCTAATCGCCCCAAAAGGGTCGCACGACGAAAACCCCAGTAGGCCCATCAGCCCCCCGAGCATCCACGTCCATGCTTTGTTAATCTTCTGTTTCATCGCTTACTCCTTTGCTTTCATCTGCGCCTTCGCCTTGACCGTGACAAGTTCGGAAGGAGTCGACGAGTCGAAGACCTGAATCTCTTTCCTCTTCAGCACCGACGTCTCAAATTCCCCGTTCGCCGCACCGTCCACGTCGGCAAACTCCACCTCCGTAGCACTGCACACCAGGAATTGCGCGGGCGTCTTATAGACTTTTTCAATCTTCCCGGAAGATCCCGTATACAGCGTATCGTTCACCTCCTTCCCTTCCGGGCTGGACAGCCCGAACGGCGCGAACACGACCCGGATCCCCTCAATCCCCTTCCCGGTTGCATCCGTAGCCTCTCCGACAAACTTGTACTCAAGTATCTTATACTCCCCGGGGGGCGGTCCATACATCAACAACCCCTGAGACCACGAGTCAGGGTCCACCCCCTTGCAGCCCGCAAACCCCAGCAGGCCCATCAGCCCCCCGAGCATCCACGTCCATGCTTTGTTAATCTTCTGTTTCATCACGCAATACAGTCCAATTAAATAGATGCAAAAACTACCAAATTCGTTGCATAAAAAACCACCATTCACCTATAAGACACACCACCCCCCGTTTTTTCACACGCCCCTCCCGAAAAAAACGCAATTTCCCTGTCATTCCGCCCGCAGCCCTCCCTGTCATTCCGAGCGAAGCGAAGGAATCCAAAAACGTCCGCCCCGTCCCCATATCCCGGACGGGAACAACACTTCACCCCCAAAAACGTCCGCCCCGTCCCCAGTCCCCGGACGGGAACAACACTTCACCCCCAAAAACGCCCCCCCGTCCCCATTCCCCGGACGGGAACAACACTTCAGGCGGCGGAGGATGGCGCTGCGGGACTAGGGTGGATGGGGCGGGCCTGAGGCAGGCCGGGGGCGGGCAGGAGGCGGCCGGGGTGATCAGAGGAGGGAGGAGATGATGTCGTCGGAGACGAACCAGCGGGACTCCGGGATGCGGAGGCGGTCGCCGGGGAGGCGGACCAGCGCGCCCTCTGCGAGGAGCCGCTCCGCCGCTGGAGCGAGGACGAAGGCGGACCCGGTGGAGCCGGCGGCAGAGGCAGCGGAAGCGCCGGACGCCGCGGAGAGGAGGGCGGCGGGGATGCCGGCGGCGGTGCGGAGGCCGAGCATAATGGCCTCCTCGCGCGCCTCCGCGACAGTCAGCGTTTCGCTGCCGCCGGCGAAATGGCGCTTCCCGCGCTGCGGGGTCTCCCCCGCCTCCGCGTCAACAACGCTGCCGGCGGGCACGGAATCGGGGGCGGAAGACACATTTTGGGCAGAATTGTGTCTGCCGGGCGCGGAATCGGGGGCGTTCCAGTCGGGGGCGGCGGCGTTCCAGGTGCGGCGGAGGCCGTCGAAGGAGTGGGCGGCGGGGCCGAGGCCGACATAGGGGAGGCGGCGCCAATAGGCGCTGTTGTGGACGGCCTCGCGGCCGGGGAGGGCGAAGTTGGAGACTTCGTAGTGGACGTAGCCGGCGGCGGCGAGGGTCTCGCAGAGAATCGCATACTGCCGGGCCGCGGCGGCGTCGGAGGCCTCGCGATAGCGGCCGGCGCGGACCAGGCCGTCGAGCGCGCTGTCCGGGTCGACGGACAGCTGGTAGGCGGAAATGTGTTCCGGCCGCAGCGCGACGGTCTGCCGCAGGGTCTCCGCCCAAGCCGCCTCCGACAGCTGCGAGAGGCCGAAAATCAGGTCGAGGCTACTATTTTCGATACCGCCTTCGCGCAGGATTTCATAGGCGCGGCGGGCGCCCGCGGCATCGTGCCGCCGGTTCATCCAGCGCAGGATTCCGTCGTCCCACGACTGCACCCCCATGCTGATGCGGTTGACGCCCAGGGCCCGCAGGCCGCGGACGTACCCGACGCCCCCCGCGACGATGTCGTCGGGGTTCACTTCCATCGTAAATTCTTCGAAAAGAGATTCCTTCGCTCCGCGGCAGACAGCAGTAACGGCATCTACGATAGCAGCGAGCTGGTCAAGGGAGAGGAGGGAGGGGGTGCCGCCGCCGAGGTAGAGGGTGTGGACGGAGGCGGCGCGGGCGGCGGCGATTTCGGCGCGGCGGGCGGCGGCCTCAGCGCAAACGCTGCGGATAAAGTTTTGCACCTGCGGCGACTCCGCCCCGGAACAGATCCGGGAATGGAAGCCGCAGTAGGTGCAAAAGCTTCTGCAGAAAGGAACGTGCAGATAAATCATCGGGCGGGCCCCCGAGCTACCGCAGGAGCACTTCCGCCGTGCCGAGGAGGGCCTGTTCCGTCCAGGCCTCCACGGTGTAGATGCCCTTGACGTACTGGGGGATGTCGTTGAGGTAGATGCTCATCTCGACCTCCTTGCCTTCATAGTCCACCTCGCGGGAAGCGGACGCCATCATCGTCTCGCCGCCGCTGGTGAACGAGATCTGGCGGCTGTTCACGAGCAGGATGCCGTCCGGATCCTTGACCCGGATATACACCACGACCGGCCCCTTCGGCGCCAGGTCGTTCTCGACCAGGCTCAGCGTCGTCATCATCCGGACGACCCGGCTGCTTCGGTCGGTCACCTTGTCGGACGAATTGTACGCCTCGAGGCGCAGCCCGCGGGCCTTCAGCACGGAGCCGGCGGCCACCTGGCCGCTCAGGCTCTCGACCTGCTGGGTCAGCGCCTCGTTCGCGCGCCGCGACGCGGCGGCGTCGCGCCGGGCCGCGTCCGCCTCGGCGGTCAGCTGGTGGTTCAGCGCGTTCAGCGAGTCGATCTGGACGATATAATTGCGCATGATGCTGCGCAGCGTGCCTAATTCCTTCTCATACTGGCGCATCTTGGCGCGGTTCGTCGCCTCGGTCTGCTGGATGCGCTCGACCAGCTGCGCAACCTCCTCGCGGGAGGAGTCGAGCTGGGAATTGATGGTATCGTAGTCGGAGGACAGGCTCTCGTAGTCACCCTGCAGAGCAATGATCTGCTCCGTCAGGTCCTGTTTTTCTTCATTGAGGTCGCGGACGAGCGAGGCTTTCGAGGTCCAGATAAACGCCAGCGCCCCTGCCAGCAGCACAGCCACGGCAATCAGCGCATACATCGTTATTTTCAGCGGATTCCCCTTTTTCTCGCGCGCTTCACGGTCGCGCCTCTCAAGCGGATCTTCAGTCATAATTCAGTCGTTTAAGAATTCCGATACGAAAGTAGCAAATTTCGTGCAGAAAGCCTATATTTGTTTCTATGAAATACATTGTCCGCGCCCTCAAGTACTTCGTCTACATCACCATCCTGATGGTCCTCCTCCTCGCCGTCCTGGTCGCCCTCGGAATGGTCAGCAGCGACGTCGACGTCATGTTCCGCAACGGCTGGAAGTCCGTCTGGATGATACTCGGGATGTTCTTCCTCATCGCGCTGGTCTATCCGCGCGTCGGCTATACCCGCCGCGCCGCCCATATCCCCGGCAGCTATGCCGAGATCCGCGACGGCGTCGTCCGCTACATGGAAGACCACGGCTACCGGCTCGAAAAGGAAGAAGGCGAGAACCTGACCTTCGTCTCCCGTTCCCTCCTGAAGCGCATCCTCCGCATCTGGGAAGACCGGATCTCCCTGGAGCGGGAATTCGCCGGCTTCTCCGTCGAGGGCCTGACCCGCGACGTGACGCAGATCGTCTACGGGCTGGAATTCAAATTCCGGAATCCGGACGGAGAAGCATAGCCGCAGCCGCCTCCAGCGCCGCATAAAACTCCTCCCCGAAGGCCTCCGTCAGCGGTTCCCGCAGGAACTGATAGACGCGGGTCCCCTCTTCCTTGCCCTTGGCATACGCATCGCGGCAGATGTCCCAGCGGTGGAGGTTCAGCGCGAGCCCGCCCCCCGTCAGCGGCGTGACCCGGATCGGGTACAGCCGGCAGGAAATGGGCTTCCGCCAATTGCATTTCCCGGCGAAAAAGCAGCGCTCGATGGCACAGAGGCAGCTTCCGTCCGCCTCGAAATGGGCATAGGCACACTCGTGCGTCACGGGCACCACCGGCGTCACCAGGTCCCCGTCGCGGTCCACCTCGAAGAACCCCATCGCCTCCACGGCGGCCCTGCCCTGCGGGCGCATCAGCGGCGCATAGGCGTCATACCCCCGCTCGAGGCACTCCAGCTCCTCCTCCTTCAGCGGCGCCCCGGCGTCCCCGGAAATGCAGCACTGCCCCTTGCAGGCGGCATAGTCGCAGCTGAAACATTCGAAAACCACATCCTCCGAGACGAGGATGTTGCCGATTTCGATGATGGTTCCGAAGGCGCTGTTACCCATTCCTGACGATGTATTCGATGCGGAGGCCGAGGCACAGCTGCGAGAGCATGTCCACGACGGTCTTCGCCGACAGTTTCTTGATCCGGTCCTGGTAGCCGCCGATGAAGTCCTTGTTCTCCGAATAGCGCGCAAAGACATAGCCCATCAGCGTCGCCGGGTCGTTCAGCTCGTCCGCGTAGCGCTGGGACAGGTGGCTCTTGTAGAGGTTGATGCGGTCGTCACGCACCGGCGTCTCGATCAGGCTCTGGACCGCCGGGTAGATGACTTTCAACGCGTCGGAGGTCGAATCCATCCCCGTGAAGGTCATCACGACGCTGATCCGCTCCAGCGGGAACACCTCCCGCAGGCCGCCCACGGACACCTTGATGTCATACGGATCCATCCGCGCCTGCAGCTCCCGCTCCAGCACGACTTTCAGGAAATCGTACGCGACGTAGCTGTCCGCCGTGATGCGGGTCACGGCGGAGAGGGCGACCGAAACGCTCGGGTGGGCCGTCGGTTCAGTGACCGTGAAGGTATTCCAGCCCGCGCCGAGGCTGTACTGGACCTGCGGGCGGACCGAGAAGGACTTGCTCACGGGAAAACTCCCCAGGTACTGCCCCAGGGCCTTTTTCAGGGCCTCCTCGTCGAGGTCGCCGATGAAGACGATCACCCCGTCGTTGAACCGGGAGAACTGCCGTCCGTAATACGCCACGGCCTTCTCATAGGTATCGTCCGTCAGCTGGCTGGCATAGCGGTACTCCGAGAAGGCATACCCCGGCCGCATCAGGCTGTCCACGACCGCGTCGAGGTTCCGCTCCCGCGACAGGCGCAGCTGCTCCCGCCGGCGGTAGAGCTCGAACGCGTCGCGGTCGAGGGTTCCGGTCTTCGCGAGGTTCCCGAGGGATGCGAGCAGCAGCGGGAGCCCTTCCGTCGGCGCGGAGCCGGTGATCCGCAGGTCGGAGATGCTGACGGCCGAGTCCATCTCGATGCCGCCGAGCGCCAGCATCCGCCGGAAATCGTACCACTTCAGCCCGCCTGCGTTGAAATACGCCAGCAGGTCGCCCGTGAACACGCTCTCCCCGCCGCGCAGGGAAATGCCGTAGCTGAAGCGGCCCTTCGTGTCCGCTTTCTTGTAGACGACGCGCACGCCGTTGGCGAAGGTCCAGAGCTTTCCGCCCGTGACGGGGTCCTGCGCCTCCGCACGGACTTTCACGCGCTCCTTGCGGTCCAGCGGGTATTCCGGCGGTTCCGGGAAAAGGATGGCCGCCCCGTCCACGATCGGGATGCCGACGAGCTCGGCGGCGACGTAGCCGTTGAAGAGGGCGAGCTCGCGGTCGTCCGGGAGGCGGTGGGCGTAGATGAATTTGCGGAAATCGGGATTGCGGGTCGCGAAGCTCCGGGCGCTCAGGTATTCCTGCAGCGTCGCCCCGTCGCGGTCCAGGTCGCGGATCACCGCCTCATCCAATGCAGCGGCGCCCTCCCCTTCAAAATCAACGATGCCGTGCGTGTTTAAAACGTATTCCAGGCGGGACTGCCGGACCGTTTCCAGCTCTTCGGCATATATTTTGAAAAGGAGTTCCTCCGGCGTTTGGGCCCGTAAGAGACCTATGCCGAAGAAGAGTATGCACAACAGCCTTTTTCCCATAGTCTTACGCAAAGTAAAAAGTTTTTTAGTATTTTTGCAATTCAGCGAATCGGATTAAAACCAATAAAACAGTCGATATGAAGAAGATTTTGCTTACCCTTTCCGCGCTCGTCCTCTCCGTCGGACTGATGTCCGCCCAGGACCTCGCACAGGCTACCGAAACCTACAACAATGGTGCTAGCGCGCTTTCCGCCGGCGAAAAAGCCTCCGCGCTCGCGCAATTCCAGAACGCCCTCAAACTGGCCCAGGCCTGTGGCGACGAGGGTGCGGAAATCGTCGAAAACTGCAAGAACGTAATCCCGACGATCGGCCTTTCCATCGCGAAGGACCTGATCAAGGCCGAAGAATATGACAACGCCGTCGCAAAGCTCCAGGACGCCGTGAAGCTCGCCGAGCAGTTCAGCGCCGACGAGGTGATCGAAGAAGCGAAGGGCCTGATCCCGCAGGTGATGATGCAGAAAGGCGCTTCCCTGCTGAACGCGAAGGACTATGCCGGCGCAGTCGCCGCCTACCAGTCCATCGTGGACGCTGATCCCGCCAACGGCGTGGCCGCCCTCCGCCTCGGCATGGCGCTGACCGGTGCCGGCAAGACCGCCGACGCGATCAAGGCCTTCGAGGCCGCCGCCGCGAACGGCCAGGAAGCGACCGCCAAGAAGCAGATCGCCAACCTCTACCTCAAGGATGCCGCCGCGGCCCTGAAGGAGAAGAAATATGCGGACGCGTTTGCCGCCGCCGTCAAGGTCAACGAGTATGCCTAGAACGCCCAGGCCTTCCTGGTCGCCGGCCAGGCCGCCCAGCAGCTGAAGAAGAACAACGACGCGATCGCCAACTTCGAGAAGTATATCGAGCTCAGCCCGACCGCCAAGAACGCCGCCGCCATCACCTTCACCGTCGCCGCCCTCTACCAGCAGGCCGGTAACAAGGCCAAGGCCCTGGAAAACTACAAGAAGGTCACGGGCGACGCCTCCCTCGGCGCCCAGGCCAAGCAGCAGGTCGAAGCGCTCAGCAAGTAAGTTTCGCCCGATGAAGGAGCTGGAACTGCTTGCTCCGGCAAGAAACAGAGACATCGGCATCGCAGCGGTTGACTGCGGTGCCGATGCCGTCTATATCGGGGGGCCGGACTTCGGCGCCCGGAAGGCGGCGGGCAACGCGGTCGGGGATATCGCCCGGCTCTGCGACTACGCCCACCGCTACGGCGTCCGCATCTTCGTCACGGTCAACAACCTCGTCTTTCCGGAGGAGCGGGATGCGCTCCACCGCCTGATGCTGGAAGTCCAGCAGGCCGGGGCGGACGCCTTCATCGTGCGCGACGCCGCGATCCCGGACTGGGAGGACATCACGGTGCCGCTCCATGCCTCGACGCAGTGCGCCATCCGGACGCCGGAGCGCGCGCAGGCCTACGCCGTGCGCGGATTCTCCCGGCTGGTCCTGGAGCGGCAGCTGTCGCTCGCGGAGATCCGGCGCATCCGTGCCGCGGTGGACTGCGAGCTGGAAGTCTTCGTCCACGGCGCCCTCTGCACGGGCTACAGCGGCGAATGCTACCTGTCCGAGTATATCGGCGGGCGCAGCGCGAACCGCGGCGACTGCATGCAGGCCTGCCGCTCCCGCTACGACCTCGTCGACGCGGCGGGCAATGTCCTCGTGCGGGACAAGGCGCTCCTGTCGCTGAAGGACCTGAACCTGATCGACCGGCTCGGGGAGCTGGCGGAGGCCGGGATCGTTTCCTTCAAGATCGAAGGGCGGCTGAAGAACGCCTCCTATGTCAAGAATACCGTCCGGGCATACTCCGAGGCCCTGGACCGACTCGTGGCGGCGCGGCCGGCGGAATACCGCCGCGCGTCCTTCGGCCGCGTTGAGGGCGGATTCGTCCCGGCGCCGGACAAGACCTTCAACCGGGGCTACACGTCCCTGTACCTCGACGGGGAACGCGGCCGGTGGTCGTCGATGGATGCGCCGAAATCGATGGGAGAATACATCGGGACGGTGCGGGAAGTCCGGCCGCGGGACGCGCGGACCGTGGAGATCACGGTCGCGCCGGCGGCCCCGGACCTCGTCCTCCGCAACGGGGACGGCTTCTCGGCCATCGCCGGCAACGCCATCGTCGGCTTCCGCGGCGACATCTGCCGGGGCAACGTCATCCTCGCCAAGCCGGTTTCCGGCCTGAAGAAGGGGTGCAAACTCTACCGGAACGCGGACTCCGCCTTCGAGAAGGAGCTGGAGGGCGCGGCGGGGCGGCGGGTGATTCCCGTCGCCGTGCGGCTCTCGGTCCGCGGGGACGGCGTCCTCGCGGCCGAGGCCCGGAGCGGGGACGGGCGGACCGTGTCCGCCGTCCTCGCCGGGGCGGAGCCCGCCCGCGACCGCGCCCGGATGGCCTCCCTGCTGGAAAGCCAGCTTTCCAAGCACTACCTCCACTACGCCTTCCGGCTGGACGCTCCCGTCCCGGAAGGCCCGCTGCCGCTGCTCGGCGCCGCGCAGATCAACGGCCTGCGCCGCGAACTCGGCGACCGGCTGGAAAGCATGCCCTGCAAAACCCTCCCGATGACCGGGCGAATGAATGGGCAGAATGAAAGAATTGATGAGGATGGCCACCGGGAGGGTGAGCTGATGCGTTCCAAGTATTGTATCCGGTATGAGCTGGGCCTCTGCCCGAGCCGCCAGGGGGCGGCGCCGACCGGGCCGCTGTTCCTGGTGAACAACGGGCGCCGGTTCCCGCTCGGCTTCGACTGCGGCGCCTGCGAGATGACGGTCGGCATCCCTGCGGAAGGCCCTAGATAATCCCGAAAGTCAGTTCCACGTCGCCGAAATGGCCCGTAACCCCGCTGTATTTCTCGAAAAACTTGCGGGACAGCGTGCCGCGCCAGACGATGTCGTCGCGGTCGTGGTACGGGATGTCCAGGTCGAAGCCATAGCTCTTGGACTGGACCTTCGCGGACGCGGAGCACTTCCACGAAGTCCGCGTCCCGCCGTCGTCCTCCGTCACGAGCAGGCAGAAATCCTCGATCTGGTCCGTCCAGTCCGAAATCAGGATGGCGTTGAAGGGCCGGTGGGACCCCAGGTCCCTGCGCTTCACGACGATCATGAAGTCCGTGATGGTCGGGTAATACTCCTGCATTTCCGCTTCGGTCTTCGCCTTGAACCCGCTCATCGAGCCGCACTTGACGAAGAATTCCGACGCGCCGCCGAACCAGCTGTCGTAGTTGCGGTTCATCTTGAAGTACTTGAGGACCAGCATCCTGCTGTTCTCGGTATCGTCCCCGGAGCCCCCCTTGACCAGAACCTCGCCGCCCCGGCCCCAGTCCGGGTCCGCCCGGCGACGCATCTCCAGCGAGGCGTAGCCGCTGTCGCTGTTGTTGTTCACAACCCAGACGGGATGGGTCCGCGCATAGTCCTCGTCCACGACGATCTCCTCGACCGTGCGCTTCCCGGACCCGTCGACGCGGGTCCGGTACCCCACGTTCGCCGTCGCGTCCCCGCCCGGGTCGAAGGTGATGACCGGCAGGGACTTTCCGTCGTATTCCTCGGAGTAGGGCCAGTAAATCTGGGCGTCGGAGGCGGCGAGCGCGTCCAGGTAGGTCTGGACGGCCTCGGGGTCGGTTTCCCCCGCCTTGGTCCGGTACCGCTCCCGGACATAGGTTTCGATCAGGCTGCGGAGCGGGGCGTCGTACTGCGCCGCGGCACCGGACCCTTTGCCGGCCCGGTCCCCGACGCCCGCCCCCGGGCTCTCGAACAGGTCGCGCATCGTGTACTCCTCGTCATAGCCGTTGCGGGACGAGGCGCTGACCGCGGCGTGGACCTCCGAAAGCTGCTCGCCGCCGATCGGCAGGGCCGACAGCAGGCGGGCGACGTCCGGCAGGGACACGCTGTCCATCGCCGGCTCCGGCACCTCCCGGTCCAGCACCCCGGGATCGCATGCGGCCGGAACCAGCGCGAGCAGAAGAAGCAGTTTTGAAGTTTTCATAGTTCCGTTTTCCTTTTTTATGGTTCCGGTACAAAGGGACGAAGAATTAGCGGTTTACCGAAAAAGTAAACGTGTAAATTCCTATCTTTACAAATATGAAACATTTACTTCCCCTCCTGGCCGTGATTCCGCTGCTGTTTTCCTGCCGCGGCAAGGCCGCCGCACCGGAAACCCGCCACGGCGATCCCGCCGAAAAGATCCTCGTCGCCTATGTCTACCACATGCGCGAACTGCCTGACGCCAAGTACCTGACCCACATCAACTACGCCTTCGGCCACGTCAGCGAGACCTTCGACGGCGTCCGAGTCGAGCGCCCGGACGACCTGCGGAAGCTGATGGGAATCCGGGAGGAATGGCCCCACGTCAAGATCCTGCTCTCGATCGGCGGCTGGGGCAGCGGCCGCTTCAGCGAGATGGCGGACGACGACGCCCTGCGCGCCTCCTTCGCCCGCGACTGCGCCCGCGTCGTCGATGAATACGGCCTGGACGGCATCGACATCGACTGGGAGTATCCCGGCTCGGACATGGCGGGAATCTCCGCCTCCCCGCGCGATGTCGCAAACTACAACCTCCTGATGCGCGACATCCGCGCCGCCATCGGCCCGGACAAACTCCTGACCCAGGCCACGGCCAGCACCGCGGAATACTATGATTTCAAAGGACTTGAGCCCTACATCGACTGGACCAACATCATGGCCTACGACCTCGGCTGGGCCCCCTACCACAACGCGCCCCTCTACCCCTCGGAGCTCGTGGACCCCGAATCCATCTCCGTCGACGAGTGCGTCCGGGCCCACCTCGCCCAGGGCGTCCCCCCGGAGAAGCTGGTCCTCGGGATGCCGTTCTACGGCCACGGCGCGGAAGGATTCCCCCGCCGCGTGGACCTGACCCAGGCCGACAAGCTCGAAGGCTATGAGTACCACTGGCACGAAGTCTCGCAAGTCCCCTACCTGACCGACGCCCGGACCGGCGCGTTCGCCTTCGGCTATGACAATCCCGAATCCCTCCGGATCAAGGCCGAGTACGCCGTCGCCCACGGCCTGCGCGGCGCCATGTACTGGGAATACAGCGGCGACACCCCCGCCGGCGACCTCCGCCGCACCGTCTACCAGGCCCTCAACGGCCTCCTGCCCTAAAATGACATAAGCCCCACCCCTCACCCCCCGAAAGGCATGAAACTCTCGCAAGACCAGAAACGGATGCTGCGCGCCAGCGCGCTCTATCCCCCCTGCTACGCCGCCGGTCTCATCCTCTACAACCTCCTCTTCAAGAAGGAAATGGCCTGGGGCGATGTGCTCGCCCTCTTCCTCGGCGGCCTCCTCCTCTCCGCCATCTTCGCCATCTTCACCATCTTCGGCGCCCGCATCCCCACCCGCGACACCCCGGACACCCCCGCCCCCGATGTCATTCCGAGCGCAGCGCAGGAATCTTCGCCTGTCATTCCGAGCGAAGCGCAGCGGAGTCGAGGAATCTCCGCCCCGACGCCCCCCGACGCCGCCCCGCCCCGGGCGCAAGACAACTGAGAAATGAACCTGCCACCAGAATCAATCGCATGGTATCCGTCCCCGTTGGGGCGGATCCTGATGGCGTGCGAAGGCGCGGCGCTCGTGGGACTGTGGTTTGAGGGCCAGGCGCATTTCGCCCAGGGCCTGCGCCCGGAGACCCTGTCGCGCCTGCCGCAAGCGCCGGTGCTGGAGGAAACGCGGCGCTGGCTGGACATCTACTTCAGCGGGCGCATCCCCGACTTCACGCCGCCGCTGCGCCTGCGCGGCACGCCCTTCCGCAAGGCGGTCTGGCGCATCCTCCTCGAAATCCCCTATGGGCAGACCGTGACCTACGGCGAAATCGCCGCGCGCCTCGCCGGCCTGGCCGCAAAAAACCGCCTTGCAGAAGGCCTGGGCAGCGGTTCCGTCCTCGCACGGGCCGTCGGCGGCGCGGTGGGGAGCAATCCCGTCTCCCTGATCGTCCCCTGCCACCGCGTCGTCGGCGCCGACGGCAGCCTGACCGGCTACGCCGCCGGCCTGGACCGCAAGCGCGCCCTCCTCCGTCTCGAACGCACCCCTCTCCGCTAGCCCTCCCCCGCCCGCACCTTCCACACGCTCGGGTACTCCTTCCCTCTCGCTCTCCCGACCCTCCCGGCCCTCAAACGCCGCCCCGCGCTGGGGTGCGCCTGCAGCGGGCGGGGCCTACGCATTTGCAGGGGCGGGGGCCCCGCAGCGCCCCAAGAGGCCGGTGGGGGTGCAAATGCGTAGCGGCGAGGCCGCGCTGGGGTGCGCCTGCAGCGGGCGGGGCCTACGCATTTGCAGGGGCGGGGGCCCTGCAGCGCCCCCGGAGGCCGGTGGGGGTGCAAATGCGTAGCGGCGAGGCCGCGCCGGGGGCGGAGGCAGGACAAGGGGCGTTGATGAAATTCGCTTGGACAAGGGATATGCCCTGGAGGGTGCTGGAAGAGGGAGTGCGTGTCCAAGCGCGGCGAAAAGGCCGCGCTTGGACGGGCAATAGGCCTTGGAGGGCCGTGGGAGGCCGATGCGACGTCCAAGCGAATTTCATCAACTGCCGCGGCAGCTGGGAGAAGCGGGAGGCTCGGGGCAGCTGAAGGCGGGTCAGCGGGAGAAGACGACGAAGCGGTCGCGGCCGGCGAAGTCGGGGAGGATGCGGACGTCGGAGAAGCCGGCGGCGGCGAAGAGGGCGGCGGTCGCGGGGCCGTAGGCTTCGTGGATTTCCACGATGCCGTGGCCGCCGGGGGCCAGCAGCGCCTGCGCCCAGCGTGCGATGGCGCGATAAAAGCGCAGCGGGTCCGCATCCGGCACGAAGAGCGCCAGCGCCGGCTCATGCTCCAGCACGTTCGGCCGCATCTGCGCCCGGTCCGCCTCCGGCACATAGGGCGGGTTGGCGGTGATCAGGTCGAAGCCTCGCGCAGCGGAGGGCTCTTCGGCTGGAGATTTCTCCGCGCGGCCTACGGCCTTGGTCGAAATGACAGCCAGAGCGCCTTCGGCCTTGGTCGAAATGACAGAAGGGGCGGGGGCGGCAGGGGCCACCGGCGTGGAAAGGGAAGGGGCGGAGGCGGGGAGAAGGGCGGAGGGCGGGTCGGAGAGGATGTCGGCGCGGAGGAAGGTCACGGCGGAGGCGGCGGGGACGGGCTGGTGCCGGGAGGCGAGGTAATCGCGCTGGGAGGCGGCGAGGGCGAGGGCCTCCGGCGAGATGTCGACGCCGGTGACCTGCAGGCCGGGGTGGCGGGCCGCCAGGGCCCAGGCGATGCAGCCGGAGCCGGTGAAGAGGTCCAGCACGCGCGCGGCGGGGAGGAGATTCCTCGACTCCGCTGCGCTGCGCTCGGAATGACAGGGGGAGATTCCTGCGCTGCGCTCGGAATGACAGGGGGAGGCGCTCGAAAAGACAGGCTGAGCGCCTTCGCTCGAAATGACCGCGGCATCAGAGGAAGCACCGGGCGCGGCGGGGAGGAGATTCCTCGACTCCGCTGCGCTGCGCTCGGAACGACAGGGGGATGCGGTCGAAAGGACGGCGGAGGCGGCGGCGACGAGCATTTCGGTCTCGGGGCGGGGGATGAGGACGCCGGGGGCGACGCGGAGGCGGAGGCCGCAGAAGTCGGCGTAGCCGAGGATGTACTGGATCGGTTCGCCGGCGGCGAGCCGGTCCACCGCCTCCTGCAGGAACGCCTCCTTCGCGCCCGGAACCACCGTACGCGGCTCAATGACAGGGGTATAGCGCTTGAAGCCCGTGACTTCTTCCACGAGCATGGCGACGAGCCCGGACGCCTCCGCCTCCGGATAAAGGCCCGTCAGGGCGCGGGTGCTCCTGCGCACGAATTCGGAGAGGAGCATCGCCGCGGACTAGGAATTCTCGATGATGACGGAAAGGAAGTCGGCCATCTTCATCCCGGCGGTACGGACCATCTTCGGCACGAGCGAGGCGCTGGTCATCCCCGGGATCAGATTGAGTTCCAGGAAGTAAAGGCCGTCTTCGGCCCAGATATAGTCGGCGCGCACGACGCCGGAGCAGCCCAGGAAGGCATAGATCTTCTCGGTCGTCGCCTGCACGAGCGCCGCGGTCTCCGCCGGAATCTCCGCCGGGCAGACCTCATTGCTGTGGCCGTTGTATTTCGCGTCGTAGTCGAAATAATCATTCTCGGAGATGATCTCGATCACCGGCAGCGACCGCACCGCCGTCCCGTCGAAGTACGACGCGCAGGTCAGCTCCCGGCCGCGCACGCCCTGCTCGACGAGGACCGTCCGGCCCTCGGAGAAGGCGAAATTGATCGCCTCCGGCAGTTTCGCAGGGTCATCCACCTTGCTCAGCCCGAAGCTCGACCCGCCGGCCGTCGGCTTGACGAAGACCGGGAACGCCAGTTCCGTCCGCACCTTCCCGGCGAACGCCTCGATGTCATCCCCTTTGCGCACCAGCGCATCCGGCGCCATCTTCACGAAGTCCACCCCGTCCATGTAGCGCTTGCAGGCGTACTTGTCGAAGGCCACCGCCGAAACGAAGGAGCTGCAGGTGCTGAACGGCACCTTCAGCATCTCCAGGTAGCCCTGGAGCTGCCCCGTCTCGCCCGGAGCGCCGTGCTGCATGATCAGCGCATAGTCGAAATTGACTTTCTCCCCATAAATGCGCACGGAGAAATCGGACTTGTCAATCTCCGGCCGCGCGACGTCCGGGAAGATCACCCGCATCGCGTTCTTCTTCCGGTACGCGACCAGCGACCATTTCCCGAAACGGGCGAAAATCTCATACACGTCGTAGGACGCTTCGTCGATGCGGGAAGCCGTAAATTCCCCGCTCCTGCACGACACCTCCCACTCGGAGGAGTCGCTGCCGTAGATCACGGCGATGGAGTTATACTTGGCCATGGCTGTGGATTTAATCAAAAAAATACTCTTCCTCCGCCTTCTGCCCGGAGGTCGCATCCTCGTCGCCGCCGCTGCAGGAGAGGTTCAGGTGCATTCCGGCGGGCTCGATGAAGCGGTCTTCCTCGCTGATGCCGAGGGTCCCGTCCTTCAGGACCTTGGACATGAAGATACCCCAGATCGGCAGGGCCATGTTGGCGCCGCTGCCGTAGGCGATGGACTGGAAGTGGACCTGGCGGTCCTCCGCGCCCACCCAGACGCCGGCGGTGAGGCTCGGGGTATAGCCGATGAACCAGCCGTCGGAGTTGTCGTTCGTCGTTCCGGTCTTGCCGGCGATCTGGCCGCGCAGGCCGTAGACCGAGCGCAGGCGCGCGCCGGTACCCTCGTTCACGACGCCCATCATCAGGTTCGCCATCAGATACGCGGTCTGCTCGCCGATCGCCTCGCGCTTGCGGTTCGTGAACTCGCTGATCACGTTGCCCTGGCTGTCCTCGATCCGCGTCACGAACAGCGGCGAGACATAGACGCCCTTCGACGGGAAGGTATTGTAGGCGGAGACCATCTCGTAAGGCGAGATGTCGGCCGGGCCGACGCAGAGCGACGGCACCTCGTCGATGTGCGAATCGACGCCCATCTTGTGCATCATGCTCGCCATCGCGGTCGGGCCGAACTGCTTCATCAGGTAGGCGGAGATGTTGTTCGAGCTGTGGGTCAGGCCCCACTTCAGGGTCACGGTCTGGCCGATCCACTCGTCCTTGTCGGTACTGCGGGGCGTCCAGGGCTGGTCGTTCACGATGAAGGACTGGGGCACGTTCACGACCTTGTCGCACGGCGTCATCCCCTCCTGCATCGCGAGCGTGTAGAGGAACGGCTTGATCGTCGAGCCGACCTGGCGCTTGCCCTGGCGGACGTTGTCATATTTGAAATAGCGGTAGTTCGGGCCGCCGACGTAGGCCTTGATGTGGCCCGTCGCAGGCTCGACCGCCATGAACGCGGCCCGCAGGATCGCCTTGTAGTAGCGGATCGAGTCGTCCGGGGTCATCGTCGTGTCGATGTAGCCCTTCGTGTTCCAGGCGAAGACGCGCATCTTGGTCGGCTCCGAGAACGACTTCAGGATCTCGGCGTCGGCCTTGCCGTCCGCCTTCTGGAGGCGGTAGCGGTCGCTCCAGCGGCGCGCCTGCGCCATCAGCTGGTCGACGGTCTTCCGGTCGACGTCGTTCGAGAACGGTTTGTTGGTCTTGTTGCGGAGATCGCGCTGGAAGTCGATCTGGAGGCGTTTTCCGAGGTGCTCGGCGACGGCCTCCTCCGCATATTTCTGCATCTTGTAGTTGATCGTCGTGTAGATCCGCAGGCCGTCCCGGTCGATGTCGTACGGCGTTCCGTCCGCCTTCCTGTTCTTCTTCAGCCAGCCGTAGAGGTCGTCGTTCATCCACGCGAGCGAGTCGGCGGTATACTCCTCCGGGTTGCGGTAGGAGGACTTCTTCGGGCGGTCGGCGTTCATATGGCGGCGGAGCATGTCGCGGAAGTACGGGGCGAGGCCGGCGTTGTGGTCCTGGACCTGGTAGGACAGGGCGATCGGGATCTGCTGGATCGAGTCGCGCTGGGCCTTCGTCAGGTAGCCGGCCTTCTCCATCCGGCCGATGACGAAGTTGCGGCGCTCCAGGGATTTCTCCGGATTCAGGACGGGATTGTAGCGGGTCGGCTTGTTGACCATGCCGACGAGCAGGGCGCTCTCCTCGACCGTCAGGTCGGCGGGGAGCTTCGCGAAGAAGGTCTCCGAGGCGGCGCGGATGCCGTAGGCGCTGCTGCCGAAGAAGATGGAGTTGAGGTACATGTCGATGATCTCCTCCTTCGTGTAGTCGCGCTCGAGCATCACGGCGGTCACCCACTCCTTCAGCTTGGTCCAGACCATCACGACCGCGCGGGCGCCGGGGAACTTGCTCTTGACCTCCGGGCGCGGGTAGAGGGTCTTCGCGAGCTGCTGGGTAATCGTACTGCCGCCGCCCTGGCTGCTGTTGCGCATCAGGAGCGTCTTGAACGCCACGCGCGCGAGGCCTTTCATATCGATGCCGGAATGGCGGTAGAAGCGGATGTCCTCCGTCGCCACCGCGGCCTGCACGAGGCTCGGCGAGAGCTCGTCGTAGGCGGCATAGGTCCGGTTCTCGATATGGAAGGTCGTCAGGACTTCGCCGCCCTCGGCGATGACCTGGGTCGCGAGCTTGCTTTCGGGGTTCTCAAGTTCCTCGAAGGAAGGCAGTTTCGCGAACAAGCACACGCAGAGGATCAGCATTCCCACCAGCACGAAAGGGGCCAGCAGCAGGATCCAGAACCACTTAATTATCTTTTTCTTCGTCTTGTCGGTCATACGTCAGTCCGGGTTTGTACGCAAAAGGCAAAATTACCAATTAAATTTGGAAAATTGGGCGGTTTGTGTTTTTCTTTGCAGAACGAAATTGAAAAAACGAACCATGGGGGAGAATCTAGTTATCGTCGAGTCCCCGGGAAAAATTGACAAAATTCAGAAATTCCTGGGCAAGGATTACACGGTCAAGGCCAGCTTCGGCCACATCCGTGACCTTAAGGACAAGAGCCTGAGTATCAATATCGAGAAAAACTTCGAGCCGGAATATACCGTCCCGGCGGACAAGCGCAAGGTCATCTCCGACCTCAAGAAAGCCTCCTCCGCAGCCGCGACCGTCTGGCTGGCCTCCGATGAGGACCGCGAGGGAGAAGCCATCGCCTGGCACCTCTCCGAGACCCTCGGCCTCGACCCCGCCAAGACCCGCCGCATCGTCTTCCACGAAATCACCAAGGACGCCATCCTCGAATCCGTCAAGCACCCCCGCGACATCGACATGAACCTCGTCAACGCCCAGCAGGCCCGCCGCGTGCTGGACCGCCTCGTCGGCTTCGAACTCTCCCCCGTCCTCTGGCGCAAGATCCAGCCGAAGCTCTCCGCGGGCCGCGTGCAGTCCGTCGCGCTCCGCCTGGTCGTCGACCGCGAGCGCGAGATCCTCGCCTTCAAGAATGAACCCTATTATAAAGTGGACGCCGTCTTCCACCCCGCCGGCGCGCCCGCGTCGACCAAGGTCAAGGCGACCCTCGACACGCGTTTCGCGACCCTCCCCGAAGCGGAGCAGTTCCTCCGTGACAGCATCGGCGCCCGCTACACCGTCGAAAGCCTGAAGAGCAAGGAAGGCAGGCGCGTCCCGGCCGCCCCCTTCACGACCTCGACCCTCCAGCAGGAAGCGGGCCGCAAGCTCCACTTCCCCGTCGCCGTGACGATGCGCGTCGCCCAGAGCCTCTACGAGCGCGGTCTCATCACCTACATGCGTACCGACTCCACGAACCTCTCGACCCTCGCCATCAACACGGCCAAGCGCTTCATCCTCGGCAACTTCGGCGAATCCTACTCCCGCCCGCGCCAGTACCATACCCATACCAAGGGCGCCCAGGAGGCCCACGAAGCCATCCGCCCGACCTTCATCGAGAACACCGCCATCGAAGGTACCGCCCAGGAGCAGAAGCTCTACAACCTGATCTGGAAGCGCACCGTCGCCTCCCAGATGGCCGACGCCCTCCTCGAAAACACGACCCTCGAGGTCGCGCAGGACCGCCGCCCCGAGAAATACACGACCCAGGCCTCCCGCATCCTCTTCGACGGCTTCCTGAAAGTCTACATGGAAGGCTCCGACGACGTCCAGGAAGGCGACGAAGTCATCCTCCCGGAGCTCCACGCCGGCGATCCGATGGACGAAAAGGGCGTCACCGCCGAGTGCAAGTTCACCCAGGCCCCCTTCCGCTACTCCGAGCCGACCCTGATCAAGAAGCTCGAGGAGCTCGGCATCGGCCGCCCCTCGACCTACGCCCCGACGATCACGACCCTCACGACCGGCCGCGGCTACGTCACCAAAGGCGACAAGGAAGGCCGCAGGGAGGAAGTCACGAACCTCGCCCTGAAGAACGGCGTCATCACCTCCGCCCGCAAGGTCGAGACCGTCGGCGCGGAGAAAGGCAAGCTGATCCCCCAGGACATCGGCCTCATCGTGACGGACTACCTCGTCGCGAATTTCCCGGAAATCCTGAACTACGACTTTACGGCCAACGTCGAGAAGGACTTCGACCAGATCGCCGACGGCGAGAAAGTCTGGAATGACGTGATCGCCGCCTTCTACGCCCCGTTCCACCAGCGCGTCGACGAGACCCTGAGCGACCGGCAGTACAGCCGCGTCAGCCGGGAGATCGGCACCGCCCCCGACGGCGACGTGCTCGTCGCGAAGTTCGGCCAGTTCGGTCCCTATGTCCAGAAGGGCGACCCCGCGAAGCGCCTCTTCGCCAGCCTCCAGAAAGGCCAGCTGATCGAGAGCCTGACCCTCGAGGAGGCCCTGAAGCTCTTCACGCTCCCCCGCACGGTCGGCACCTACGAGGGTGTCGACGTCGTGGTCCTGAAGGGCCGCTTCGGCCCGTACCTGAAGTACGGCGACAAGAACATCTCCCTCCCGAAGGGCGCCGATCCCGTCTCGATTTCCCTCGGGGAATGCATCCCGCTGATCACCGCAGCGGCCTCCGCCGCCGCCTCGGAACCGATCGCCTCCTTCCGGAACGGCGAAATCCTCGTCCTGAACGGACGCTACGGTCCGTACATCAAGAGCGGCGGTTCGAACTACAAAATCCCCTCCGGGAAAAAGCCCGAAACCCTGACGGAAGCGGACTGTCTCGCCATCATTAACAATCCGAAACCGCAGAAAAAACCCCTAAGGCGCAAATAAACTGTTGTTTTTTTGTTTTTTTGGGCTTATATTCGCAGCTCTGACTAAAAAAGTGTAAGCGAAAATGACAAAATATCAGCTCGACCCCATCGACCGCAAGATCCTCGCGCTGCTCGTCAAGGACGCCCGTATGCCCTTCCTTGAAATTGCGCGCGAATGCGGTGTCTCCGGCGCGGCGATCCACCAGCGCGTCAAGAAACTGGAAAACAACGGCGTGATTACGGGCTCCCGTATCAACGTGAAACCGGCCGCCCTCGGGCTGAAAGTATGCGCCTTCATCAGCGTATCCCTCTCCGAAAACAACAAGTACGCGGAAGTCGTCAATACGCTGAAACACATCGAAGAAATCGTCGAGTGTCATTTTATCACCGGCCGCGCGACGCTGCTGCTGAAGGTCTACTGCCTCGACAACGACCACCTGATGGAGGTCCTCCTCAACACGATCCAGAAAATCCCCTTCGTGCAGGCGACCGATACGATGATTTCCCTGGACGAGGCCTTCGAGCGCCAGGTCTGGGTCAACGATTACAAATCCACGAGTTTCCTCGCGACCTCCAAGTCCTGAACGGTCGTGATCTTGAGATTGTACCGCTCGCCTTCGACGAAGGAGAGCGGTATTCCGTAACTGGCGGCGACGGAGGCGTCGTCGGTGAAGGACAGGTCGTAGGGCTGCGTGTAGGCGGCCTTCAGGTCCTCCGAACGGAACATCTGTGGCGTCTGGGCCGCATAGACCTCCGAGCGGTCGAGGATGCGCCCCTCGACGGGCAGAAGTTCCTCCCCTTCCTTCCGCAGCACCTTCAGGGTATCCGCGACCGGCGTCACGGGAATCAGGGCGTGCCGCTCTTCCATCATCTCCAGCATCCGGCGGATCAGCGCCGGGCTGACGAGCGGACGGACGCCGTCGTGGACGGCGACGACCGCCCCGTCCGGCACCTTCGCGAGCGCCGCCTGGACGGAGTGGAAGCGGGTCAGACCGCCGCGGGACAGGACCTGCGGGACGTTGAAATTGCTCTCGATGCACTGCTGTTTCCAGTAGTCCTCCCAGTCCCGCGGCAGGACGACGACCAGGCGCACGTCCGGCACGGCCGCGAGGAACTGCTCCATCGTCCGGCGCAGCACCGGCTTTCCGTCCAGGTCCAGAAACTGCTTGGGGACGGACGAGCCCAGCCGGAGGCCGCTCCCCGCCGCGACGATGACCGCATAAAATTTCCTGTCCATATCCTTCGATTATTCTCTGCAAATTTAACTTTTTTTTGTACTTTTACGGAGTTTGCATCCATCAACCAAATCAGAAAGACGTTTTATGGCATTTTCCTTCCTGAACCAAGAGCTGGCCATCGACCTGGGCACCGCCAACACCGTCATTTTCGCGAATGACCAGATTGCGCTGGACGAGCCCAGCATCGTCGCCATCGACAACAACACCGGGAAGTGCATCGCTTTCGGCAAGAAGGCGAAACTGATGCACGAGCGCGTCAACCCGGGCGTCAAGACGATCCGTCCCCTCCGCGACGGCGTCATCGCCGACTTCAACGCCGCCGAAATGATGATCCGCGGCTTCATCAAGCAAGTCAACAACAAGCGCAAATCCATATTCACCCCGAACCTCAAAGTCGTTGTCGGCATCCCGTCCGGCAGTACGGAAGTCGAGAAGCGCGCCGTGCGCGATTCCTCCGAGCACGCCGGCGCCCGCGACGTCTACCTGATCTACGAACCGATGGCCGCAGCGCTCGGTATCGGCCTCGAGGTGGAGGCCCCGAAAGGCAACATGGTCGTCGACATCGGCGGCGGTACGACCGAAATCGCCGTGATCTCCCTGGGCGGCATCGTGATCCAGGACAGCATCCGTACCGCAGGCGACGTCTTCACGAGCGACATTCAGTCCTACCTGCGCCAGCAGCACAACATCAAGGTCGGTGAAATCACCGCCGAGAAGATCAAGGTCGGCGTCGGCTCCGTGATCCCGAACCTCGACGAGGAGCCGGACCCGATGATCGTGCGCGGTCCGAACATGATGACGGCCCACCCGGTCGACGCGACCGTCACCTACCAGGAGATCGCCCACTGCCTCGACAAGTCCGTGGCCCGTATCGAAGCCTCGATCCTCCACGTCCTCGAGCAGACCCCGCCGGAGCTCTACTCCGACATCGTGGAGAACGGCATCTTCCTGTCGGGCGGCGGCGCCCTGCTGCGCGGCATCGCCCAGCGCTTCACCGAAAAAGTGAACATCCCCTTCCATGTCGCCGAAGACCCGCTCCGCGCGGTCGCCCGCGGCACCTGCATCGCCCTCAAGGACACGGACCACTACTCCTTCCTGATGCGGTAAATGCCTAAGGGGAACACAATACTTTCGAAGGTTATCGGTGCAGCAGTTTTCATTCTCCTGGAAATTGCTGCTCTTGTAATGGTGAGCCGTTCCGGCTCGCTGCAGAGCGCGGGGATCGCCCGCCTGTCCTACCGCTTCGCCGCCCTCGTCTGGGGCGGCAGCGAGAACGTGCGGGACTACTTCGCCCTGCAGCAGCGGAACCGGGAGCTGTCGGACCAGGTCTTCGCGCTCGAGCGGGAGCTCGGCGCGTACCGGGAACGCGACCGCCGCCTGCGGGCGGACAGCCTCGCCGCGGGCCTGCCCGGCTCGGAGGACTTCACCTTCCTGCCGGCGGACATCGTCAAGCTGAGCCGCAACCGCCAGCACAACTACCTGATCCTGAACAAGGGCTATGAAAACGGGGTCCAGCCGCAGTCGGGCGTCGTAACCCCGAACGGCGTGGTCGGCATCGTGAACGCCGTGGACCGTTACTACTCCTACGCGACCGCGTTCCAGAACACGGACTTCAGCGTCAGCGCGCGGATCGGGATGGAGGGGGCGGTCGGACCGCTGAGCTGGGACGGCCGGACCCGCCGGGGCGCGCTGCTGCGCGAAATCCCGCTCCAGGCCCGTTTCGCCCCGGGCGACACGGTCCGTACGAGCGGATTCTCCGCCGTCTTCCCGCCCGACATCCCCCTCGGCGTCCTCGGGGAATCCCGGATCGTGAACGGGGCGATGTACGAAATCAAGGTCGAACTGTTCGAGGACTACGCCTCGGTCAAATATGTAACCATCACCGGGAACACCGGGCGGGAGGAAATCCTCTCCCTGGAGAACCTGGCCGAAGATTGAGACAATGGAAAAGAACCGGTTTGAGATAACGTTCCTCCTCCTGGTGATAGCGCAGATCCTGACCTGCAACTATTTCCATTTCTCGTACTATGTCACGCTGAGCATCCTGCCGCTCCTGGTCCTCTGCCTCCCGCTGCGGACGGGGATGGTCGGGAGCCTGCTGATCGCCGCGGCGGTCGGCCTCGCCGTGGACCTGCTCGCCGACGGCGTCGCGGGCCTCAACGCGGCGGCCCTCATCCCCGTCGCCTTCGTCCGCCGGGGCGTGATCGGCGCCGTCTTCGGCAGCGGCGTCTTCGCCCGCGACGAAGACATCTCCATCCGCAAGCACGGCCGGCCCAAGTTCGCCCTGGCGATCGTCCTGGTCCAAGCCCTGTTCCTGCTTGTGTACATCGCGCTCGACGGCGCCTGGACCCGCCCGCTGTGGTTCAACGCGCTCCGTTTCGCCGCCTCGCTGCTTGCGGGAGAGGCGGTCTCCCTGCTGCTGGCAGGCCTGCTGGTCCCCGATGACAGGAAAAAGTGATGGATACCTCGCGCCGCAACAAGCTGCTGATCGGGCTGGGGGTGGTCGGTGCCATCCTCCTGGGGAAACTGTTCTATATCCAGATCATCGACGACCGCTACAAGCGGGACGCCTCGAACAACTCGATGGTCTACGAGACCATCTACCCGACGCGCGGCATCATCTATGACCGCAACGGCCGGATCATCGTCGGCAACAAGGTCGCCTACGACATCCTCGTGACCCCGCGCGAAGTGCGGCCCTTCGACACGCTCGCGCTCGCGTCCGCGCTCGGGGTGGATCCGCTCTTCATCCGGGAGAAGATGAAGGAGTACGAGCGCTCGCGCAGCCGCATCGGCTACCAGTCCGTCGTGATGCTGAAACAGCTCTCGCCGGAGCGCTACATGAAGTTCGCGGAGCTGAAATACCTCTTCCCGGGCTTCGACGGCCAGGTCCGCAGCATCCGCGACTATCCTTTCAACGCCGGCGGCAACCTCCTCGGCTATGTGTCCGAAGTGGACGCGGACTACATCAAGCGCCACGAGGGTGAATACCGTCCGGGCGACTATGCCGGCAAGACCGGCATCGAGGCGGCCCGGGAGCAGGACCTCCGCGGCGAGAAAGGCTACCATATCTACCTGCGCGACTCCCGCAACCGCATCCAGACGGCCTACATGGACGGCGCGATGGACAAGGACGCGGTCCCGGGGAACGACATCGTGACGACGATCGACGCCGCCCTCCAGCAGTACGGCCAGGAGCTGATGCGGAACAAGGTCGGAAGCGTGGTCGCGATCGAGCCCGCGACGGGCGAGATCCTCGCGATGGTCTCCAGCCCGGGCATCGACGTCGAGATGCTCGCCGACATCGGCCAGCACTACAACGAAATCGCCAGCGACCCGTACAAGCCGATGTTCAACCGCACGGTCCAGGCCTCCTACCCGCCGGGCTCGGTCTTCAAGCTCGTGAACGGACTCATCGGCCTGCAGGAAGGCGTCCTGCAGCCGGAGACGACCTACCCCTGCTACAACGGCTACTACTATTCGAGCAACCGCAAGCTCGGCTGCCATACCCACCGCTCCCCCCTGAACCTCAAGGAGGCCATCATGATGTCCTGCAACGGCTACTTCTGCTACGTGCTCCGCTCCGTCCTGGAGAACCGGAAGTACAAATCGACGGCGGAGGCCTTCGACCGGTGGCGGGAGTACGTAACCAGTTTCGGCCTCGGAGACAAGCTGGGCAGCGATTTCCCCTCGGAGCTCGGCGGCAACGTCCCGACGTCGAAATACTATGACAGGATCTACGGAAAGAACGGCTGGCGCTTCCCGACCATCGTCTCCCTCTCCATCGGACAGGGCGAGATGGGCGTGACCCCGCTCCAGATCGCGAACCTCTGCGCGACGGTCGCGAACCGCGGCTACTACTACATCCCCCACATCGTGAAGGACTCCGAGAACGTCCGGATCGACGACCGCTTCCGGGAGAAGAAATACACGCTCGTCGACACGACCGAGTTCTACAAGGTCATCGACGGGATGTACCTGGCCGTGAACGGGGGCGCAGGGTCGGGCGGGACCGCCGTCTCCGCGGCGGTGCCGGGCCTCGACATCTGCGGCAAGACCGGCACGGCCCAGAACCCCCGCGGCGCCGACAACTCCGTCTTCATCTGCTTCGCCCCGAAGGACAATCCGAAGATCGCCGTCGCCGCCTACATCGAGAATGCGGGCTTCGGCGCGACCTGGGCGTGCCCGATCGCCTCGCTCCTCGTCGAGAAATACCTGACCGGAGGAATCCGGGAAGAACGCAAGTATGTCGAACAGCGAGTGCTGGAAGGCGACCTGATGTCCCGCGTAAAGACCGACTGACCCTATGTACGACGCGCCCCAGAGAACCCTGAAACAGTCCGTGGACTGGAAGCTGGTGGTCTGCTACCTGCTGCTGGTGCTGATCGGCTGGATCAACATCTACGCGGCCTCCCACGCCGCGGAGGGGGCGTCGATGCTGGATTTCTCCGTGCGCAGCGGCAAGCAGTTCGTCTGGATCCTGACCTCGCTGGGGCTGGCCGCGCTGATCCTGTTCGTCTTCAATCCGCGCCTGTGGGAGGTCATTTCCGTGCCGACCTACCTGTTCGTGCTGGTGCTGCTGGTCGCGGTTATCGTGCTGGGCGTCGAGGTGAAGGGGTCGCGGTCCTGGTTCGCGCTCGGGCCGGTGCGTTTCCAGCCGGCGGAGGTCTCGAAAATCGCGACCTCGCTGCTGCTCGCGACCGTGATGAGCCGGCCGGGCTTCAAGCTGACGCAGCCGCGGGGGCTGCTGCAGGTGGCGGCCGTGATCGGGCTTCCGATGCTCGTGATCCTGGCGGAGAGCGAGACGGGCTCGGCACTCGTGTACCTGGGCTTCGTGTTCGTGCTGTACCGGGAGGGGCTGTCCGGATGGGTCCTCGTCGCGATCGGGGCGGCGGTGCTGCTCTTCGTACTGACGCTGACGGCGTCGCCCTACGCGTCGGCGCTGGTGCTGATCGGGATGGTGGGGCTGTTCTACTATGCCCATGCCGGGCGGCTGAAATACTGGCCCTGGATCGAGGGGGCGGCACTGGTGTTCCTGGCGTTCCTGCCGAAGCTGCTGGCGCTGTTTACCGACTTCGCGCCGCTGACGGCGCTCGCGGCCATCAGCGGGGTGATGCTGCTCTATCTGGCCTGGAAGGCGATGCGCCGGCGGGACCGGGTGCTCTGGGTCGCGATTGCCGCCTTCCTGGTGGGCGTCGCGCTGATCTACTCGACCAGCTTCATCTTCAACAGCGTGCTCCAGGACCACCAGCGCAAGCGCATCGAGGTCCTGCTGGGGCTGAAGGAGGATCCGGCGGGCGTGGGCTACAACGTGAACCAGTCGATGATCGCCATCGGCTCGGGCGGACTCTTCGGGAAAGGCTTCCTGCAGGGGACGCAGACCGCCTACGGCTTCGTGCCCGAGCAGAGCACGGACTTCATCTTCTGCACCGTCGGGGAGGAATGGGGCTTCGCCGGCTGTCTGGCCGTCATCCTCCTGTACATCTTCATGATCTCCCGCATCATCATCGATGCGGAGCGCTGCCGGGAGAACTATACCCGGATCTACGGCTACTGCGTCGCCTCGCTGATCTTCATGCACCTGCTGATCAACATCGGGATGACGATCGGGCTCGTGCCCGTCATCGGCATCCCCCTGCCCTTCCTCAGCTACGGAGGCTCCTCCCTCTGGGCTTTCACGATCCTGCTGTTCATCTTCCTCGCCCTCTACCGCCAGGAACGCAAATACTTCTAGCGTATGAAACGACTCGTCCCGCTCCTCCCGCTCCTGCTGCTCTGCAGCGCCCTGTCCGCCCAGCAGACGGACAGCACGCTCGCGAACCGCAACATCATGCTGAACGCCTCGAGCTCCACCAAGCCGCGCGAAATCTCCATCGGTCTCCCCTCCTCCTTCGGCGGCACGGAGATCTACGAGGACGGCCTGCCGGTCGGTTACTACTTCTGGCCCGTCTCCCACGACAACCACTGGCGCGGCGGTGAGTCCTACGGCACGACCGCGACGATGTCCCTCGGCGAGAACGCGATCCGCAGCGGCAACGTCGGCTACGCCGTGAACAGCTTCACCCGCCTCGGCGGGGACCGCTTCCGCACTTCGGCCGCCCTGAAGACGGACCAGTTCGGCCTGCTGCGCGGGGACCTCAACCTGAGCGGCCCGATCGCCCGCGGCTTCCACTACACCGCCGGCGCCTACGGCGACTTCAATCCCGGCTACAGCCGGCTCCCGTTCATGCACTATGCGGAGCAGACCCAGATCTACAAGCTCGGCCTGACGAAGCGCTGGGAGCGCGGCGAGGTCTCGCTGCTCGGGAAGGTCTACCACGGCAACACGGGGCAGTTCACCGGCAGCGCCCCCTTCTACTACGAGGGCGACGGGACGATCACCCCGTTCGAGGGATTCCGCCTCGGCCGGGACAACTACGTCCCCGGCGAGGGGTATTTCTACTACCTCGAGCAGATGACGGGCGAGATGCACCGCCAGGAGATGGCCAAGGCCAACCGCCGCGGCGGGTATGACCTCGTGCTCCGGGCAGGCCTGGACCTGGGCGACGGGATGAAGCTGACGCTGACCTCCCGGGTCGGGCAGGGCCACATCGGGCGCACGATGTACGGCGCCTCCGGCATCGACGATGTCACGGGCGTATATACCGATATGGACGGGAGGCCTTTCAGCGGGCTGGTCCAGAGCCGGAGCGTGATGTTCTACCGGGGCCGGTCCGCGGATTTCTGCACGACGCTGGAGTTCACCCGCGAGGCGGAGCACCACCACTGGCGCGTCGGCCTCGACGAGTGGCACAACCGCCAGCACCTCAACAGCGCGACGGCCTCGATGGCCCATACCGTCGAAAAGGATCCGGTCTCCCTGCTGAAGGACGGCCAGATTTCCTGGAACTACAACGCGACGTCGGAGTTCGATTACGGACGGGAGCGCAAGCACGCCGTCTATGCGACCCACGAGTGGACCCCCGTCCCGGCCTTCAAGCTCTACTACGGTCTCCGGCTCGAGCTGTTCTACATGGACGTGAACGCCGCCTTCGTGGGTCACGGCAATCCGGCGAACACGCGCCACGCCGGCTTCACCCTGAAGGATCCGGGCGTCACGATCGACAACTACAACGCGCTGAAAGTCAATCCTTCGGCGACCCTGAACACGGTTTACCGATTCAGCCCCAGCGCCGGCCTCGCGGCGGACTACCTCTTCGTCCGCCAGAACATGCGCCTGGAGCACTTCAGCCACGGTTTCCCGGCCTCGCTCGCCCCCCAGGACGTCCACCTCGGCCGCTTCGGCCTGACCTTCGACCGCCCCTGGATCGCCCTGACCTCGATGGTCTCCTACATCTACAAGACCAACAACAAGTCCCAGACGCGTTTCTTCAAGACCGTGAACGGTATCAACGAAATCCAGACCCGGCTGATGATCCACGACATCGCGACCCTCGGCTGGACGACCGACGCCGTCCTCAAACCGACGTCCCGCTTCAACCTCCACCTCCTCCTGACCCTCCAGAAGCCCGAATACCGCAACTACAGGACGACCCTGACCTTCAGCGACGGCATCGCGCAGACCTATGACTATTCCGGGAAAACCGTGAAGTCCGTCCCGCGCATCCTCGCGGAGATCGACCCCTCCTACACGACGGAGAAATTCCGTTTCTGGGCGAGCGCCCGCTACTACGGCCGCCAGTTCGCCAACATGCCCAACAACGTCTACTTCAACGGCCACTGGGAGACCTTCGGCGGCGTCGACTACCACGCCGGCGAGCACGTCACCCTCCTCCTCAACCTTGTCAACATCCTGAACCAGCGCGGCGCCAGCGGCTCCGTCGCCGCCGCCGACCTGATGACGGACACCTCCGCCCTCCGCCACATCCTGATCTCCGGCAGCTGCATCCGCCCCTTCACGACCGAACTGACCCTCCGCCTGACCTTCTAGCGGCAGCGGATTTTTCAGCGCAGACCGCGGCGGCTAGCGGGGGATGATGATCTCGTAGGTGCGGTGGGATTCGTCGTTAAGCTTGGCTTCGCGGAGCCAGAGGTTGGCTTCCTTGAGGCGGGCGTAGGTCGTGCCGTGTTTTTCGGCGAAGGCGACGAGATCCGGGATGGTCTCGTTCACGGTCACGACCTGACGCGGGGGGACGTATTTGTACTTGTCCTCGTCGGCGACATGGAAACCGAAACTCTCCGGATGCTCGAAAAAGAGCTTGGCGGTCAGGACGCGGAACATATAGCGACTGGTCTCGCTGACCAGCCAGAGATCCATCGAGCTGGACTGGTGCTGGTTCGCGAGGCGGGTCGCGATGGCGCCGGGGCCGGCGTTGTAACAGGCGGCCACGGTCATCCAGTCGCCGTACTGCGCATACAACTCCTTCAGGTACTTGCAGGCGGCGAGGGTCGACTTGCGGATATGGTAGCGCTCGTCGACGTTGACGTTGACTTCGAGCCCGTACTGGCGGCCGGTGCCGGTCATGAACTGCCAGAGCCCGGCGGCGCCGGCGGTCGAAACGCTCGTCGGGTCGAGGTTGCTCTCGATGGCCATCAGGTACTTCAGGTCATCCGGGATGCCCTGCTCCCGCAGGATCGGCTCGACCTGCGCGAAAATGCGCGCGGAGCGCTTCAGCATCAGGGTGCTGTTCGTGTGCATGTACGTGAACGTGATCAGCTCGCGGTCCATCCGCTCGTACAGGTCCGGGCGGTCGAAGCGGACCGTCTGACCCGCGAAGGTCACGGATTCCGGGACGCGCGGCGGCTGCGCGCCGAGCCTTCCCGGCAGCAGCGCAAGCGCCAACACACAGATAATCAGCAGCTTTCTCATACTTTAATCATCGCTTTGCTCTTCTTGCCGTCCACGCAGATCCGCAGCTCCGCCGGGAAGCGGACATGGCGCACGAACTCCGTCTCCCCGACGGCGGGCAGCGCGTCGAGCACGGAGAAGTCCAGCCGGTCCTCGGCGTGGGCGAACGGATTCACGTTGATGTATCCGACATTGAAGGACGTCAGGTTCTGGAAGAAATGGGTCCCCTGGCTTGGGTCGATCTGGAAGTCGCGCAGGGCGCACTCGACGAGGGCCTTGGCCTCGGAGATGTCGCTCCAGCGCACCGGGACGCCCAGGGACGGCTGGCTCGTGCCCCAGCGGCCGAATCCGATCAGCAGGTAGCCGCGGCCCTCCCGCTGCATCTGCGCGTTCAGCGCGGAGACCTGGGCGGCGATCTCATGGGTCCGGAGCACATTCCAGGCGCTCTCCTTCAGGTACACCACATCGCTGACCCCGGTGATCCAGCCGGTGCCGAGCGCACAGCGGGACGTCAGGAACGCGCCATCCTCGTCGACGCTGCTCCAGTCCACCTCGACGTAGCGCGAGTCGTCCGAGATCGGACGGACCTGGAGGACGTTGAAGACGGCGTTGCCGTCGCGGTCGAGGTCGGCCGCAAACTCCATCTCCAGGTTGCACTTCATCTCCTGCTTCGTAATCTCCATCAGCCTGTCGACGATGCTCGCGAGCGGGAACGTGTTGTATTTCAGCATCCCGGCGAAGGTGATGAACTTCGGGCCCTCCGGATAGGCGGAGTCGATGATGCGCATGTTCGACAGGTCCCAGGTCGAGACGACCTGCGGGAAGGAGTGGAACTGCGCGCAGCCGGCCTTGTCGAGGCGGTCGAGGTTGACCGCGTCGTCCACGGAGGTCTTGAACTTCTCCGGACGCAGGTTCATCGCATAGACCACGCTCTGGGTTTCGGACATCGTCAGCTCCGGCGTCGAGGTCTGGAGGACGTGTTTGGGGTATTTCGGGGAGAAGCGGAGCACCTGCTCGCCGTCCACGACGGCCTTCCCGAGGCCGTAGGCCAGCTTCACGATGCCGTCCTCGGACTTCTCGTGGCCGACCGGGTAGAAGTTCACGGTCCGGGCGACGCCGGAGAGCGTCGGCAGGAACCAGCCGCCGGGCTGCTCGCTGCCGCAAATTTCCTGGATCACGATGCCCATCTTCTCCTCGGAGAGGACGTTGCCGGACGAGGTGATGTAGCCGCGGGCGGAGGCGAAGAAAACGCTGGCGTAGACGCTCGTGATGGCCTTCGAGAGCAGGCGCAGCTGCTGGTCCACGTTCTCCGTCGCCGGCAGCATGTACGTCGAATAGACGCCGGCGAAGGGCTGGTGGTAGGAGTCCTCGAGCTTCGAGGAGGAGCGGACCGCGAGCGGCTTGCGGACGACGCGGATGAAGGACCGCAGGGCCGCCAGCAGGTCGCGCGGCAGCGGCGAGGCGACGAATTCGGACAGGAGTTCCGCATCGGACATGTCCGAATTGATCACGTACGCGAGGCCGTTCTCACTGATGAAGCGGTCGAAATACTCGGTCGTGACCACCATCGTCCGCGGGACGGAGATCCGGACGTCATCCCAACTGTCGTAGAGGTTGTATTTCTGGAGGATGTGGTTCAGGAAGGCGAGGCCGCGGGCCTTGCCGCCGAGCGAACCGTTCCCCAGCCGGGAGAACCAGATCGTGTCGTTGAACGTCTCCGGGTTGAAGGAGGCGACCACGCCGAGGGCCTGCGCGATCCGGTAGTCGTGGATCATCTTGACGTCGTAGCGGCGGTGCTCCGCCACGTCGGCGAAGACTTCCGACCGGACGGGATTCAGGCCCTCCCCGAGCCGGAAGAGGCCGCGGGCGTAGAGCCACTTCGACAGGTAGTTGTTGTGGGTCAGGCGGACGAAATGCTCGTCCGGGATCGTCGTCAGGAGCTCCTCGAACTCGAGCAGGTCGCGCGCCCGGGCGATTTCCGCATGGGTTTCCGGGTCGGTCACGACGAAGTCGCCGAAGCCGAATTCCCGGGCGAGGTACTCGCCGAGCTCCTGGGTCAGCATCTTCGAGGACTTCTTCAGGAAACCGACGCCGAGCTGCGCCGCGACGGACCGCATGCTCTCCTGCGAAGACTGCATCAGGAAGGGCATCGTCGGGTTGTCGCTGCGGACGAGGTGGCAGAAGTCCACGCCGGCGTCGATCTTCTCGTCGGCGGTCTTGTCCTCCTTGTGGAGGACGAAGCCGACGTCGGAGATCACGCCGAGCAGGTTCGACTTGTACTTTCCGTAAAGGGCGACCGCCTCCTCGTAGTTGGTCGCCAGCAGGATCTTCGGGCGGGCGCGCTTCCGGGCGACCTGCTGGTGCTCGTTGAGCGCGTCCTTGATGGACTCGATGTTCTGCTGGAGCACCAGCTTGTAGAGCGCGGGAAGGTACGTCGAATAGTAGCGGACGGAGTCCTCGACGAGGAGGATGGCGCGGACGCCGTATTCGAGGATGTCGTGGTCGGCGTTCATCCGGTCCTCGAGCAGCTTGATGATCGCGATGATCAGGTCCGTCGAGTTGTTCCAGGTAAAGACATAGTCGAGGTCCCCGGGGTTGTCCACGATGATGCGGTACTCCTCGCGGGAAAAGGAAGAGAGCAGGACTACGGGCATCGCTTCGTCGCAGGCCTTGGCCTCGCTGGCGAAGTCGAAGACGCTCATTTCACCGACGTGGTACATCGTGATGACGAGGTCGAAGCGCTGCCCTGCGCGAAGCAGGGCAAGCGCGTCGGTCGTCGTCTCGACCCGGCGGATTTCCGGCGGATTGCTCAGGTTGAGATCCGCATATTCCTGCGCGATCTGGGTTTCGATGCGGCCGTCCTCCTCGAGGGAGAAACTGTCGTAACTGTTACAGATCAGCAGGATACTGCGGATCCGCCGCGTCATCAGCGTGGTGTAGTCCTTCATATTCCTGTACTAGACGAGGCCCTGGTCCACCATCGCGTTCGCCACCTTGATGAAGCCGGCGATGTTGGCTCCCTTGACATAATTGATATAGCCGTCTTCCTCGGTGCCGTACTTGATGCAGGCTTCGTGGATGTCGGTCATGATGCGGTGGAGCTGGGCGTCCACCTCCTCGGCGGTCCACTTCTGGCGGACCGAGTTCTGGGTCATCTCCAGGCCGGAGGTCGCGACGCCGCCGGCGTTCGAGGCCTTGCCCGGGGAATAGAGGATCTTCGCGGCCTGGAAGGCCTCGATGGCCTCCGGGGTCGAAGGCATGTTGGCGCCTTCTACGACGCAGTAGCAGCCGTTCGCGACCAGCGTCTTCGCGGCGGCGCCGTCGAGCTCGTTCTGGGTCGCGCAGGGCAGCGCGATGTCGCACGGGATGCCCCAGGGCTTCGTGCCTTCGCCGGTATACTGCGCCTTCGGGTACTGGGTTACATATTCCTTGATGCGGCCGCGGCGCACATTCTTCAGCTGCTTGACATAGGCGATCTTCTCCTCGTCGAAGCCGTCGGGATCATATATGAAGCCGTCGGAGTCGGACAGGGTCACGACCTTCGCGCCGAGGCGCATCGCCTTCTCAGCGGCGTGCTGGGCAACATTGCCCGCGCCGGAGATTACGACGACCTGGTCCTTGAAGGACTTGCCGCGGGTCGCGAGCATCTGCTCGGCGAAGTAGCACACGCCGTAGCCGGTCGCCTCCGGGCGCAGCAGGGAGCCGCCCCAGGCGAGGCCCTTGCCGGTCAGCGTGCCGGTAAACTCGTCGCGGAGGCGCTTGTACTGGCCGAAGAGGAAGCCGATCTCACGGCCGCCGACGCCGATGTCGCCGGCCGGCACGTCGGTGTCCTGGCCGATGTAGCGCTGGAGCTCCGTCATGAAGCTCTGGCAGAAGCGCATCACCTCCGCGTCGGACTTGCCGCGCGGGTTGAAGTCGGAACCGCCCTTGCCGCCGCCCATCGGGAGGGTCGTGAGGCTGTTCTTGAAGGTCTGCTCGAAGGCGAGGAACTTCATGATGCTGAGGTTGACGCTCGGGTGGAAGCGGATGCCGCCCTTGTAGGGGCCGATCGCGCTGTTCATCTGGACGCGGAAGCCGCGGTTGACGTGGATTTCACCCTGGTCGTCGGTCCATGGGACGCGGAAGATGATGACGCGCTCGGGTTCGACCATGCGCTCCATGATCTTGTTGTCCAGCAGGTAGGGGTAGGCCTGCATGTAGGGCACGACGCTCGTGAGGACCTCGCGTACGGCCTGGTGGAACTCCTTTTCACCCGGATTTTTCGCTTCGAGTTCGGCCATGAACCGCTCGATGTACTTTTTCCCAAAATTGTCCATCTGTTTGTTTTTTAAGGTTTTATACTACTAACTGTTGGTTTAGACGAGGTGGCGGATCAGCTCCTCCCGGTCGCCGGCGAGCAGGTCGATGACGGGGATTTCGATCATCGTGTAGCAGCCGGGGCGCTGACGCACGGCGGCGCGCGCCGCCATGACCAGGACCTGGCCCGTCAGGGCCGGGTTGTTGATGCGCATGTTGAAGTCGAAGAGCTGGTTGTGGGTCTTGCCGGAGACGCCCTTGCGGACGAGGTTGACGCCGTGGCCGACGTCGTTCAGCGCGTCGACGTCGTCGACCTGCTGCACATGGGTCTCGTCGTGGGCGAAGTACGGGTCGGCCTTGATCGCGGCGGCGACGGCGGCGAAGTCCGCGCCGGGCTCGAGCGCGACATAGACCATCCGGCGGTGGAGGCCCGTGCCGACGGGGATCGTGACGCTGAGGGCGTCACGGACGCCCGGAATCGCCTTGGCGGCGACGGAGTGGCCCATCGAGCGGCCGGGGCCGAAGTTTGTATAGGTCACGCCCTTCGGGGCGAGGCCCTCGACGAGGGCGCGGACGACGGAGTCGCTGCCGGGGTCCCAGCCGGCGGAGATGACGCTGACGGCGCCGTGGGCCTCCGCGACCGGCGCGAGGGCGCGCCGCAGGTCGCAGATCTCCGTATGGATGTCAAAGCTGTCTACCGTGCTGATGCCGAGGGAAAGGTACTTTTCCGCGTTTTCGCGGACTTTCCGGGACGGGGTCGCGAGGATGGCGACGTCGACGGGGCCGAGGTCGCGGATGTCGCTGACGACCTTGTAGGGGGCGAGTTCCGGGAAACCCTCCGCGGAGCCGCTGCGGCGGACGATGCCCGCGCAGACCATGTCCGGAGCAGCCTCAACGGCCTCCAGGGCATATTTTCCGATGTTGCCGTATCCGACGACGGCAATTTTCAATGCTTCCATATTACAGTTCGTTTATCACTGGTTGAAATACTTCAGGTTGTCGAACGAAGGCCGCAGTTCCCCGGATTCCATCCGGTGGACCAATTCCACGACCCGGTCGTTCATCGGGGTCGGGCAGCCGACCTTGCGGCCGAAGGCGCTCACGACGCCGTTGATCGCGTCCACTTCGGTCTTCTTCCCTTTTTCAAGGTCCTGCAGCATGCTGGCCTTCAGGAGGGCGTGCTTGCGGATGGCGATCGGGATGATGGCGAAGGCAAAGGCCTTCTTCAGCGGGCCGCGGTAGTCCAGGAGTTTCACGATATCCTTGCCCTGGACCGGCTCGATGCGGATATCGCCGGCGGCACAGACATCGATGCATTCCTTGATCAGCGCCTGGACGATCCGGCGGGATTTCCAGTCCTTCGCAGCTTCCCCGAAAGTGCAGCCGAGTACCGCACTCATCCCGGAAAAGGCGGAATTGATGAGGAGTTTGCTCCAGCGGGTGCCGATGAAGTTGGCGTCCAACGTGACGGGGCCCATCAGTTCCAGCAGCGCCTTAACCTCGCCGAGACGGGGATTCGGGGTCCCCGAAAGCGAACCGAGGGAGAAAGTCAGGCTGTCCGGCGCACTCGTGAGGCGGCAGACGCCGGGGCGTTCCATTGTCGCGCCCCACGCCACGGTACAGCCCAGGACGCGGTCCCCGCCGAGGATTTCGCCCAGCTGCAGCTCCGGAATTCCGTTCTGCAAGGACACGAGTACGCCGTCCTCCGCGAGGAATCCCTTCAGCCGCGCCGCGACCGCCGCATTCTCCTGCTGTTTCGTCAGCAGGAAGAGGATATCGTACCTGCCGGACATCTCGTCCACGGTATAAGCCGTGACGGGCTGGGTAAACTCCACGGTTCCGACGATACGGGCACCTGCGGACTGCAGGGCCATGATATGGGCCTTGTTGCGGTTGATCAGGTCGATGCTGCCGCCTGCGCGGGTAATAAAGGCGCCGAGGATGGTTCCGAGGGAACCAGCGCCGTAAATGGCTGCTCTCATTCCGTTGTTTCGATGAACTTATAAATATAGTGATTTTTCCGCGAAATCGGGCGTACGGGATTTATCAACTTCGGTATAACATTTTTGTTTCAAGTAAAGCGGGTTATTAACATTTTTGTTATCGCCAGAATTGCTTATCTTCGTTCCCCCGTTTCAGAAATCGTTTAACACTTTAATACTTGGACCATGAACGAAGAAAATGCAAAAGACCCGCGGGACCTGAACGGTGACGGCAAGGTCTCCCTCAACGAAAAGCTGACTTATATGGCTAACGAGGCCTCCGACAAGCTCGAGGCCGCGGCCTCCAAGCTCGCCGACGACGCGAAGGAGTTCGCCGGGAAGGCGGCGGACAAGGCCGAAGAGCTGTTCGCCGAAGCCAAGGTAAAGGCGAACGAGTTCGCCGACAAGGCCTCCGACAAGGCGAAAGACCTCTACGCCGACGCGAAAGCCGCGGCTGCAAAGGCCCAGGACAAGATGGACGACCTTTCCGAAAAGGCGAACGCCAAGTTCCAGGAATTCAAGGACAAGAAGGCCTGACCCCTCCCGCCGAAAAAAAACGTTCCCGGATATTTCCAGAAAAATGGAAAATCCGGGAACAATTGTTTTCAGCGCTGCGCTGCGGAGCTGCCTAGAAGAGGAGCGCGAGGCCCGCGGTCAGCTGGTTGCGGTGGCGGGCCGTATTGCTCGCATCGTCCGTGTAACGGTTCAGCATACCGCAGTCATAACCGACGGTGAAGCGGATCTTGTTCACATCGACGCCGATACCGCCGCCCAGCAGCACGTCCATCCGTCCGTAGTCGCTGCCGTCACTGTAGTTGTCAAACACCTTGTCGGCGGAGTAGCCGGCGATGGAGGCGGTCAGCTTGGTCGAGGAAGCGAGGCCGAAGGAAAGCGTCGGGCCCGCATAGACGAAGCCGCGCACGCCCGGGGCAAGCTCGGCGCCGTAGTCGAACCGGACCGGGATGTTGAGGTAGTGCTCCTGGAGGTCGCCCTTGAGGCCGAGCGGTCCGATGGCGTCAGCGCCGCTGGAGAGCAGCATCATATAATTGAGACCCGGGGTCACGCTCAGGCCGCCCGAAAGCGGGAGGGTATAGCCGACACCGGCGTAGAAGCCGTTGGTCGCGCTCGTGCTGAGGTTGTTGCCGACCTTGGTGCGGTCCGTGGAATTGACATAACCGGCGCCGACGTGGGCCTGTGCGAACGCATTCGCGCCGGAGAGCAGCATGGCAGCTGCAAGGATGACTGTTGCAATCTTTTTCATCACTATTGTTTTAGTTGAACATAAGATTCAAACGGGCGGGCGCCGTCAGCGCCCGGGCGGGACATGCAACAATGCCCGTGCCAAGACATTCAAAAAAAATTCTTATCTTTCTAAACTTTAACTAAACAACACAAAAGTATCCTTTTTATGAAAAAGACCATATCCCTTCTGGCGGCCTGCGCGCTGCTCCTGACCTCCTGCGGCGGGGTCGACAACCCCTCCGGCGGTGGCGGCAACGGCAGCGGAAAGACCGTCCGCGAGCTCAAGTGCACGACCGGCGAAGCCGCCGACATCAAAGAAAACTCCGCCGTCCTGAAAGGCAGCGTCTTCCTCAAGACCGACAAGGCGGCCAGCGGCACCGCCTGGTTCTACTTCGGAACCGACCAGGCCACGCTGACCACGAAGGGCGAGAAAATCAACGCCGGCACCTTCTCCTCGAAGGACTACACGGAAACGACGGTCAATTTCTCCGCCACCCTCTCCGGCCTGACGCCGAACACAACCTTCTACTACGTCCTCGCCGCCTCCGCGGACGGCAAGGAATCCACCGGCAACGTCGTCTCCTTCAAGACGGCCGGCGCCTCGACCCCCTCGGAGCCCGGCGAAGCTGATTCCGAGCTCGTGGACCTCGGCCTCAGCGTGAAGTGGCGCGCCTGGAACCTCGGCGCCACGAAGCCGGAGGACGCCGGCGACTACTACGCCTGGGGCGAGATCGCGCCGAAGAACCGCTACCAGATGGACACCTACAAGTGGAGCGACGCGACCTTCGAGACGCTGAAGAAGTACAACGCGACGGACGGGTTGACGAAGCTCGCGGCCGCCGACGACGCCGCCGCCGCGAAGCTGGGCGGCAAGTACCGGATGCCGACCGCCGACGAGTTCAAGGACCTCCGCGAAAAGTGCACCTGGACCTTCGGGAAAGTCAATGACGTGGAAGGCTATACAGTCACGGCCGCAAACGGCAACTCCATCTTCCTCCCGCTCTGCGGCATGCGCTACGAAGACCAGAACCTCCACAAGGACTACGGCCTCTACTGGTCCTCCAACGTCGATCCCAGCTACTTCCACGCCCTCTCCCTCAGCCTCCACGACGGCGAAGTCAAGGAATACGACATCCAGCGCTTCGTCGGCTTCACCATCCGCCCCGTCAGCGACTGACGCACAGAATCAGGAAATAATCGTAACTTTAGGCGATAAAAACACCGCAAAATGAGAAAAGTTACGAGTATGATTGCCGCGGCGCTGGTGGCCTGGGGGTGCGGGGCGCAGGAGCGGTTTGCGAATCCGGTGATCGGCCGGGACTGGCCGGACCCGACGGTCTGGGAAGCGGACGGGACGTTCTATACGGTTGCGACGGGGATGCGGACGATCCTGACGAGCCCGGACCTCGTCCACTGGACGGACAGCGGGAAGGCGCCGCTGAGCGAGGATGCGCGGGCGAAGGCGCGCGCGGCCGGGCGCAACTTCTGGGCGCCGGACGTCGTCCGCCTCGGCGACCGCTGGATGCTCTACCTGACCTGCTACAACTCGGACAGGGACTGCGGCATCTTCGCCTTCAGCGCCGAAGCCCCCGACGGCCCCTTCGAATTCATCGGCAAAATCACCCACAGCACGGACACCGGCATCAAGGACACGATCGACCCTGAAGTCCTGCAGGACCCGGCGACCGGCCAGGTCTGGCTCTTCTTCGGCAGCGTCGGCAGCCAGCACCGCGTCAGGCTGAACCCGACCGGGACCGCCGTCGCGGAAGGCGCTGTCTATGAACATACGGCAGGGCTGAAGATCGACGACAACCCCAGCCGCACGCAGGTCTACGAAGGCGCCTACCTGTACCGCCGCGGCGGCTGGTGGTACCTTTTCGTCAGCGGCGGCAACTACGGGGACGGCAGCTACAAGATCCGCGTCGGCCGCAGCCGGACCCTCGAAGGGGACTTCACCGACCGCGAAGGCCGCCTGATGAAGGACGGCTACGCGACACTGCTGCTCTCCAGCGACCCGGAGGACACCTTCTACGGCCCCGGCCACAACGGCGAGATCTTCACCGACCTCCGCGGCCAGGACTACATGCTCTTCCACTGCCACAACCGCGCCTCCGGGACCCGCTCGCGCTTCACCTTCCTCCAGCGCCTGTTCTGGGACGCGGAGGGATGGCCGTACTTCGAGGGCGGCAAAGTCCTCGCCGAGGACCTCGCCCCGCTCTTCGGGCGGTAGGACGCTTAGACTTTATTATTTCTGTAAATCAAGGACATAGGCACCGCGGGCGGGGACACGGAGCTTGTCGGCGAGGGGGAACACCGCGCCGGTGGTGACGTCCCGGCCCGTGCGGAAGCCCGCCGTCACGTCGCTGTAGCGGGACATATCCAGCTCCGCCTCCCTGTCCGCGCCGTTCAGGACGACGAGGACCGTCTTGTCGCCGCGGATGCGGGCATAGACATAGCAGTCGCCATACTCGTGCAGCGGCGCATACTGGATCATCGTGCCGCCGGTCACGGCCTCCGCGGTCTTGCGCCACTGGAGCAGCTTCCGCATGTAATCCCAGGCTTCATTCTCCTCCGCGGTGCGCCCCTCGCGCGTGAACACGCTCCGCGTGTCCCCGGGGAATCCGCCCGGCATGTCCGTGCGGATCACGCCGTCCCCCTGCTCCTTGGTCGCCTTGAAGAGGAGTTCCGTGCCGTAGTAGATCTGCGGGATGCCGCGGGTCGTCGCCAGGAAGGCGATGCCCTGCTTGTAGCGGTCCAGTCCCACGTCCTCCTTGCGGGAGAAGCGGCCGAGGTCGTGGTTGTCCAGGAAGACGAGGATGTTGTCCAGGTCGGCATAGACCACGTCATTCGCCATGGAGACATAGATGCGGAACAGGCCCGCGGGGTTGAAATCCGACGGCTCGTTCGGGAGGGTGAAGGCGTCCGGGGCCAGGAAGGCGAGGTTGAAGTCCATCACCGTCTTGAGGCAGGAATCGGCCTCCCGGTTCAGCGGGGACTTCGCCTGCCACCAGGCCGGGAAGGCGCTGCCGTCCGGATACCAGGTCTCGCCGGCGATGTTGAAGTCCGGATACTCCGCCATCACCTCCCGGCACCAGCGGGCCGCGAATGCCGGCTCCATATAGGAATAGGTATCCTGGCGGATGCCGTCGATGCGCGCGTACTCGATCCACCAGAGCGTATTCTGGATCAGGTAGTCAGCCATCAGCGGATTGCGCTGGTTCAGGTCGGGCATCCCGCGGTTGAACCAGCCGTCGTTGAAGCGGCGGCGCTCCGAAGGCGCCGCGTGGGGATCCACCATCGTCCACTTGTTGTGGCTGGTCGGGACATAGGTATTGTCGAAATTCAGCCAGTCGCCGGCCGGCAGGTCGGCCATCCACCAGTGGCTGCCGCCGCAGTGGTTCAGGATCATGTCCATCACGACCTTCATCCCGCGCGCGTGCACCCGGTCCACGAAGGCCACATACTCCTCCATCGTGCCGTAGCGCGGGTCGATGTCGTAGTAGTCGGTGATCGAGTAGCCGTGGTAGGTGTTCGGTCCGTTCTTCTGGACCGGATTGAGCCAGAGGGTCGTCATGCCGAGGTCCTCGATGTAGTCGAGGTGGTCCAGGACGCCCTGGATGTCCCCGCCGTGGCGGCCGCCGGAACGGCTGCGGTCGACCCGGGCCCCCTCCAGCGTATTATTGGCGGGATTCCCGTCCGCGAAGCGGTCCGGGGTGATCAGGTACAGGACATCCGCCGGGCTGAATCCCTGCGCGCCGGGCTTCCGGCTGCGCTCGCGCAGCGCGAAGGGCTGCCGGAAGGATTTGCCGTCCTTCCCGCGGAAGACAAGGTCCAGCGTTCCGGGCCTGGCGGAAGGCGCAATCTCCAAATACAGGAACAGATAATTCGGGTTTTCCGTCCGGACCGTCTCCCGGAGCGTCACCCCGGGATACGAGACGCTGACCTCCCGGGCGGCGATCTCCGGTCCGTGGACCAGGACCTGGAGCGTCGGGTTCTTCATGCCGACCCACCAGAAAGGCGGATCCATCTGCTGAATCGCCCCGTCAGGCGCGGCGGCGGCCAGATTCCAGGAAAGCAGGAGTGCCAAAAAGGCGGAAAAAAGGGTCTTCGTTTTACACATAACTGCCGGTTTGGGATGAACAGTTTGAAATTTAGTAATAACTTTGGAAAAAACAGGCCTATGGAGAACCGGAAAGACGAATTTATCGCCCTGCTGCGACGGGAGGTGAAGCCTGCGCTGGGGTGTACGGAGCCGATTGCGGTAGCCCTGGCGGTATCGAAGGCGGTGGAAATCATCCTGGACAACTGCCCCTGTCCGGATGCCCCCCAGTGGCGGCTGCGGGCGGATTTCCGGATTGACGTCGCCGTCAGCGGGAATATCCTGAAGAACGGGATGGGCGTCGGCATTCCCGGGACGGGGATGGTCGGGCTGCCCGTCGCGGCCGCGCTGGGCGCCGTCTGCGGGGACGCCTCCCGCAACCTCGAGGTCCTTGCGGGCCTCTCGGCGGCGGCCGTCGCCCGCGCCCGCGCCCTCGTCGACGCCGGCGCCGTCCGGATCTCCGTCGCCGACACGGAGCACCTGCTCTACGTCAAGGCGACGGTCGCCGTGGACGGCCTCGCCGCGGCCAGCGCCGAAGTCGATCCCCACGCCTACGCCATCATCGAAGACGACCACGACCGCATCGTCGAGACCAGCTTCGCCGACCGGATCCTGATGAGCTCCGAGTCGGGCGCGGCGGCGTCCGAGCGCGTCAGCGGCGAGGACGACGGACTCACGGTCCGGGATATCTACGATTTCGCCCTCAGCGCGCCCTACGAGGACATCGCCTTCATCCTGGAAGACCGGACCCTGAACCTGGCGCTCGCCTACGAGGGTCTGGACAAGGATTACGGAATGAAAGTCGGCAAGGCAATCCGGGAGAACCAGCAGGAAATCTTCGGGGACGACTACATGAGCTTCGCGATGGGCATGACCGCCGCGGCATCGGACGCCCGCATGGCCGGCAGCGTCCTCCCGGCGATGTCGAACAGCGGCAGCGGCAACCAGGGCATCACCGTCAGCATACCCGTCATCGCCTACGCGATGAAATACGGCATCGCCGACGAGCCCCTCGCCCGCGCCCTGATTCTCAGCAACCTCGTCGCCATCCACATCAAGCACTACCTCGGCAAGCTCTCCGCCCTCTGCGGCTGCGTCGTCGCCTCGACCGGCTCCGCCTGCGGCGTCGTCTACCTCCGGGGCGGCACCTACGAGCAGGTCTGCGCCGCGATCCAGAACATGGCCGGAAGCATCACCGGCATGGTCTGCGACGGCGCCAAGGTCGGCTGCGCGATGAAAGTCGCCTCCGGCGTCTCCTGCGCCGTCCAGTCCGCCGTCCTCGCCCTCCGCGGTACCTGCATCCCCCCGACCGACGGCATCATCGACGTCGACGTCGAGAAAACCATCCGCAACATCGGCGCCATCGGCTCCGCCGGCATGAAAACCGCCGACCGGATGATCATGGACATCATGCTCTGCAAATAGCAGGAAAATTGCTTTTTCTGCGCATAGATGCCCGAACGGGTCGGGCTTGACGGGGTGCTACTGCTGTTTCGGGTGGAGCTTGCGATGGATCTTGACGCCGACGAGCAGCGAGCCAAACTCATTCTTCGAGATATAGCTCGCCCGCACGAGCCCTCCGCGCGGAACGCTGAACTCCAGCAGCCGGGACGTCAGATAGCGGCGGACGGTCACGGTCACGGGCTCCAGCTGCTCCGGATTCGGGAGAATGGCGGACAGGCAGCCCTCGATCTGCATCGAAGACTTCCGGGCGCTCTTGAAGAAAGCCTTGATCTCCTGCATCTTCTCCTGGGCCTCGGCCAGCGTGTTGCCGAGCGGGATAAAGAGTTCATAGACAGGGTCGAAATCCAGCTGGACGAGATCCGTACCGATGCCCGGGTGGCCGAGGGAAAGCCAGTAGCCTTCCTCTCCGGCGATTCCGAAGACCTCGACGCTCGTGTCGTGCCAGCCGACCGCATCCTCGTTATCCAGTTCCACGATTTCCAGCCGCTGCCGCAGCAGGCGGTTGTTCGGCTGGGCATACGTCAGCGCCGGCATCACTGCCACCAGCAGGACGACCAGCAGTTTCTTCATCATTTTCATAGCTGTCACTGTCATTTTCAATCGGAAAGATACGAATAATCCCGCAGAATCAAAAACCCGGCCGGCTCAGATCACCCCGCCCTCCCGGGCCTTCGTAACCAGTTCGGCCGCATTGGCGACGTCGAACTTGACGAGCAGCTTCTTGCGGTACCACTTCACGGTTTCGGGACTGAGGTGCAGTCCCTCGGCGATCTGCGGGGTCGTGTACCCCTTCGACAGCAGGTCCAGGATCTCGTGCTCGCGCTCCGAGACCGCGACCGCCGGCCGGATCTCCTGCAGCGTCTCCTCCAGGACCTCCGCGACCTCCGACTGCTCCTTCCGGGATACGCGCAGCTTCCCCGCCAGCAGCAGGACGCCGCCGGTCAGCAGAAGCAGGGCCACCGCCCCGGCGACCAGCAGCATCAGCGTCTTCCGCTGGGCCAGCAGGGCGGCTGACATATATTCATAATTCTCCTTCGCGAAGTCCACCTCCTCCCGCTCGTGGGCGGAGTAGTACTCCTCGGCCGCGTGGAGGTAGCGCAGGGACTTCCAGGTGCGGCCCTTTTCCATATAGAGGCGCCCCAGCCCCTTCCGGGCCATGGCCACCATCAGGGAATCGTCCGCCGCGGTCCCGTAATCCAGGGACCGGAGATAGGCTTTCTCGGCCGCCGGGAAGTCCCCTTCGTCGACCCAGGTCTCGCCGATGTTGTAGTACAGGATCGCATTGCTCTCGTTCCAGCCGTATTTGTCGAAGATCTCCCCAGCCTTCCGGTAGTATTCCATCGCCTGCGGGATGTCGCCCATCATGTTGTAGAGGTTGCCGACCGCGCCGTACAGAACGGAATAGGTATCGTCCATCTCCCGCTCCGAATAGCCCTCCGGGGAGGTCGGCGAAACGGCGCCGGCCGCCATCCGGTCCGTTGCCGCCAGCGCCGCACGGTAGTAGACCATCGCGCTGTCATACTGCTCCCGGCCATAGAAAAGCTGCCCGAGGTAGCGGAGCGCATCCGAGCTGGCGTACTCCCACCCCCGGGGACGGCTGATTTCGAGCGCCTTCCGGGCGTAGAAAAACCCCTTCTCCGCATTCAGCTGGCTGTAGCCCAGCATCAGGTCCCGGTAGGCGCGGTTCAGCGCGATGAGTTCTTCCTCCGACGCGCGGTCGACGGCATCCGGCGTCCAGCGGGCCACGGCGCGTTCGAGCGAATCCAGGTTGTGGCCGCGGTAGTCGTTATAGGCAGCCGCGGGCCGGCAGGGCAGGGCCGCCGCAAGAAAAAGGAAGAGGCGGAGTATGCGGTTCATTGTCATAAGACAAAGGTAGACAAAATGCGGCGCCGTTGAAAAAAAACTGCCCTGAAAACACGATAATCCAACCCTTAAGGGGGGATAATACTCCCCAAAAGGGTGGTGTTTAAGAGCAAAGAATAAACGAAATTTGGAATTGTAAACCACAACCCCATGGAAGAAGCCTACCTCGAAAAGCTGTCCCTGACCAAACGGGAAATGACCATCCTCCAGGAAATCGCCCTCGGCCGCACGACGCCGCAGATTGCGGCGGACCTCGGCCTCAGCCCCGAAACCGTGAAGTGGTACCGCAAGCAGATGCTGGCGAAATTCTCGGCGACGACCTCCGCGGAGATGGTCCGCAAGGCGGCAGACTACCGGCTCCTCCAATAAAATTTGAAAACACTAAAAACTACGCACAAATGAAAAGACTGATCGTCATCCTCTCGGTGCTGCTGCTCGCAGCCGGCAGCGCGAACGCCCAGAGCATCCTCCGCAACATCGGAGAACGGGCCAAGAAGGCCGTGGAAGAAAAGGTGGGAGAAAAAGTGGAACAAGCCGTCGGAAGCGCCATCGACAAGGCCACCTCCAAGAAAGACAAGAAGGGTGAGGCGGCGAAGGAAGAGTCGGCCGCTCCGGAGGCCGAAGCCCCCGTCGAGGCCGCCGAACCCGCGCCGGCCGCCGCCCCGCAGGCGAAGTCCGTCGAGACCGGCTATGCCAAGAGCGACTTCGTCCCCGGCGACGAAATCTTCTTCGACGACCCGGTAGAGGGGGAACGCCTTGGAGAGTTCCCGAGTCACTGGGATTTTCTGCACGGAGAGGAATGCGAAGTCATGACCATCGACGGCCAGCAGGCCATCAAGCTTTCCGGCTGGTTCTCGGATATCGCTCCGCTCATGAAGGAGAAGGACTATCTGCCAGAGGATTTCACCGTAGAATTTGATGTTTGGTCCAATCCTACCGGAGGATCCAGCAACAATGACCATATAGATTTGGTGCTCCTTTCAGAAGAATACGGCGACCATTGCGTTTTTGTCGCCCTTAATCCGGCATTCAATGAACTTGCCGGGACCGATGGCGCTACCACTTTGGATTATTCCTTTTATACTCCGGGCGGAGACATTCGGAGTGGATCAACTCCGGGAGACAACGTCCAAAGGCTGATTGTGGCCGACAAATGGCTTCACGTTGCTGCGTCTTTCAACAAGCGCGCCTTCAAGTATTATGTGAATGGCGTCAGGATGGTGAATCTGCCCAACGTGGCACGCCCTACCCGCATGCTCCTCCGTTCCGTCTCCAACGAGAAAGACCGCTTCTACATCAAGAACGTCCGCCTGGCAAAGGGCGCCGTTCCGCTGTATGACCGCCTTACCTCCGAAGGCAAGATCGTGACCTACGCAATCACCTTCGACACCGGCAAGGCTACGCTGAAGCCCGAGTCGATGGTCGAGATCAACCGCATCACGAAGATCATGCAGGACAATCCGACCATCAAATTCGAGGTCCAGGGCCACTGCGACAATACCGGATCCGACGCCGTCAACGATCCGCTCTCCCAGAAGCGCGCCGAGGCGATCGTCGCCGCACTGGTCGGGAACGGCATCGCCAAGGACCGCCTCACCGCCGTCGGCAAGGGCTCCCATGTCCCGATTGCGGACAACAACACCGATGAAGGCCGCGCCAAGAACCGCCGTGTAGAATTCGTCAAACAGTAATTGTCATTTCGAGCGAACAGTAATTGTCATTTCGAGCGAACAATAATTGTCATTTCGAGCGAAGTCGAGAAATCTAATATAAAATGAAAAGAATCATCATCCTTATCGCGGCGCTGGCGATGTTGGGCGCCCCGGCACAGGCCCAGGGCCTGCTGAACAAACTCAAGGAAAAGGCCGAACAGGCCGTCGGTAACATCAGCCAGTCGGTCGGCGACGTCGTGGGAGGCACCCTCGGCGACATCGTGGGAGGCAAGACCCAGAACGACGACAAGAACAGCGTCGGTGTGGTCAGTGGCGAGCAGGCGCTGCCGCCGCGCCGCTCCAGCACCTTCGGCTGGGACGGCCCCGTCACGCCTTCCTCCGCCGGCACCCCGGCCGCGCTGATGGCCGCGTTCCCGAAAGTACCGTCCGCCGCGGCCCTCGCCCATCCGACGGAGGCCGACCAGATCGCCTTCTACCAGGCGGTCAAGGCGGTGACCCTGCGGGCGGAGGAGCTGAACTCCGATACGACCTGCGAGGACGACGAGACCCGGATGTGGCGTGACAAGAGCAACAAGATCCTGCGGGATTCCTTCGGGCTGACCGACAGGGAGATTGCGATGCTGGAGCGGGACGACCTCTCCGAGGCGGAGCAGCAGCAGCTGAGCGACAAGATTGCGAAGGCGATGCTGGGCGACCTGGACATCGATGCGCTGGAGAAGCAGGCTGCCCAGTATGAGGGAAAGAGCGAAGAGGAGATCGTGGCGACCACGATGAACAACTCGATGAATGCGATTTTCGCCGTGTACGACCGCAACGCTTCGGATATCAGGAAGTATATGGGCGTGAGCGCGGAGGACCTGAAGAATGCGACGCGCGCGCAGATGAATTCTTCGACGCCGGACAAGGAGTCGGCGGAGATGAAGGCCATCAACGCGAAGGCGAAGGCGTTCCAGAAGGAGCAGGCGGCGAAGAACCCCGGTTTCCAGAAGGAAGCGGATGCCTTCGAGAAACGGATGCAGCAGGAGACGATGCAGGCGACGATGAGCACGAGCGGCCTGGGCAACCTGGGCGGCATGCTGGGATCGATCAGCGATATGCAGAAGAAGGTGTCCCCGATCATCGAGATGGAGCAGAAGCTGGTGAAGTACTATACGGAGGTGCAGGATCTGCTGGTGATTCCGGATACCGGCGCCGATGCGCAGTTCTCTGCGGCCGACAGGAAAAAGGTACTGGACCTGAAGGGCAAGATTTATGCGACGGAGGACGCCAGCGTGTACAATCCGCTGTATCTGCAGGCGCTGGAGCTGATCAAGAGCTACCGCGAGCGGGCCGCGAAGGCCTGGGCCGCCGATGTGCAGAAGCGCTTCGATGCGGTGAAGAACAACATGGACGCGCTGATCAAGCTGAACCGCCAGGCGGTACAGGACGAGCTGCTTCCGGAGTGCGCGCTGTACCGCATGCCGCTGAATGCAGTCATTACGGCGGGCGATATACTGGAGGAGGCATACAGCGAGTTCCCGAGCAATTATCCGCCGATGTACAAGGAGGAAATCGTGCTGGAGGTATCTCTCTCGGGCGTACCGGGCGGCGGAAACGCCTGGTTCCCGGAGTTCTCCGTATTCGGCGCTTCGCATTTTGACGACATCGCATCGGGCAAATATATCTTCGCTTCGAATGCGGCCGGCGATGTGTATCAGTTCTCCGGCGGGTCGTGGACCAAGCTGTCCGACCAGAAGGTCAAGGAGCTGAGCGCGATGAAGAAGACGGCGACGCCGGCCGGCCAGACGTTCAAGTCCCAGGATGGCAGGCGCGAGGTCGTGTTCAACGCCGAGGGGGGCTACATTATGCTGCCGGAAGGCGACGAGATCTTCCAGCCGCAGGCCTGGAAGGCCTTCTCCAACAAGATCCAGTGGCTCAATGTCGCCACGACCGAAGACGGTAAATACCAGCTCATCCTTTGCACCTACAAGCTGTAATATCGCTATTGTTATTGGTCTGGTCAGCGCCCTCCCCCGGGGGCGCTGACTGGTATGACACATGGCGGAGATTTGATGTGGATCCGGGGATAGCGGAGGCGGTGGTGTGGCCGGAGATGGAACGGTACCGGCGGCTGAAGGATTATATGGAGACGGCGGCGAATTACGGGACGTATATCACGACCGGCGGGGGGCCGGACTTTTCGATAGGGTTGTTCCAGATGAAGCCGTCGTTCATCGAGGCGCTGGAGAAGGCGTGGATGCGGAGCGGGCTGGCGCGCAAGTATGAACTATGGTTCGATACCGCGGACAATGCGACTGCGCGCCGGATCAGGATTACCCGACTGATGAAGGAGGAGTGGCAGGTAATTTACCTGGGGGTGTTCCTGCGGCTGCTGTACCATTCGTATGGATCCTACGACAAGCAGGGCGAGTGGGTGCAGGCGGGGCTTGAGACGTTGCCGCCGGAGGAGCAGGTGCGGCTCGCCGCGACCGCGTACAACCGCGGCTGCGTCTGGCCCGCCGCCGGCTACGGCGACCTCGACCGCCTCCGCGCCCACGCCGACGAAAAGCACTTCCACTACGCCCTCATTCCCTCCGCGGCGACGGAGCGCTACTGCTACGCCGAACTCGCCCTGGCCCACTACGAATCCATAAAATAAATGGTATCTTTGTAATGATTCTTTACAGCCCTGTAAGGAATCATTACACCTTTTACAGCGGCCCGCAAGTCGCCAAACAGCTGGAAACGAGCAACTTGCCTCCTATGGAACAGCGTTTGAATCAGGCGCGGGCGTAAAAGGATTACAGTACCATGGGTTCGAAAAACGGGAAAATACTGGTCGTAGACGACAACCTCGGGATCCGGCGGGCGCTGGAGCTCCTGCTGCCGCTGCATTTTGCACAGGTGCGGGCGATTCCCTCGCCGGCGACGCTGATCGCATCGCTGGAGCAGTTCCGGCCGGACGTGGTGCTGCTGGACATGAATTTCTCCACCAGCATCAATACCGGCAACGAAGGCCTCTACTGGGCCGGGGAAATCAAGAAAATGGCCCCGGAGGTCGAGGTCGTGCTCTTCACGGCCTACGCCGACATCCAGCTGGCCGTGGAGGGAATGAAGCGCGGCGCCTTCGATTTCATCGTCAAGCCCTGGGACAACGACCGGCTGGTCGAGGTCCTGACCGCCGCCTGCGCCAAGGCCCGGAAGGCGGGGGAAAGAGATTCTTCGGCCAAAGCAGACTGTCATCCTGAGCGCAGCGAAGGATCCATGTACTGGGGCTCCTCCCCCGCGATGGCCAACATCCGCAAAACCCTGGACAAGATCGCCCCGACGGACGCCACGGTCCTGATCACCGGCGAGAACGGCACCGGCAAGGACGTGCTGGCGCGCGAAATCCACGCCGGAAGCCTCCGGAGCGGGAAGCCGATGGTCGCGGTCGATGCCGGCGCCATCCCGGAGACGCTCTTCGAGAGCGAGCTCTTCGGCCACGTCAAGGGCGCCTTCACCGACGCGCACGCCGACCACGCCGGCAAGTTCGAGCAGGCCGACGGCGGCACGCTCTTCCTCGACGAAATCGGCAACATCCCCCTGCACCTCCAGGCAAAGCTCCTCCGCGCCATCCAGAACCGCAGCATCGTCCGCGTCGGCGGCACCGAAGCCCGCCCCGTCGACATCCGCCTGATCTGCGCGACCAACCGGAACCTCGAGGCGCTGGTGCGGGAAGGGCGTTTCCGCGAAGACCTCTACTACCGCATCAACACCGTCCACATCGCCCTGCCGCCGCTCCGGGAGCGCCGGGAGGACATCGTCCCGCTCGCGCAGCTGTTCCTGGAGCGCTTCGCGGAAAAATACCACCGCCCGCTGCGTGAAATCGCCCCCGAAGCCGCGCAGGCGCTGACGGAGGCCCGCTGGAGCGGCAACATCCGCGAGCTGCAGAACTGCATCGAGAAGGCGGTGATCCTGTCGGAAGGGAGGGCGCTGGGGGCGGGGGATTTAGATTTCTCCGCTCCGCTGCGCTCCGGTCGAAATGACAATGGGGGCTCCGCGCGCTATGACAGCACAGGCGCTGCGCGCTATGACAGCTCAGGCGCTGGGCGCTATGACAGTGGGGATGACGGGCATTTCGTGACGCCGGGAGAGGCGGAGGAGGCGATCGTCCGCGAGGCGATGGTCCGCACGGGCGGGAACATTTCCGCCGCCGCGAAACTGCTGGGCATCAGCCGCCCGACCCTGTACGCAAAACTGAAAAAATACGGCCTGTGATGCCTATCTGGCAGACCATACTGATCGTCCTTCTCGCCGCGGTCCTCGTGGCGGTCGTCACCGCAGTCCGGACCCGCCGGAAGGACATCCGCAAGGTCGCCTACATGATGGATGCGCTGGAGGACGGGGAGCTGAACTTCCGCTTCAAGGACACCAACCGCTTCAACCGGACCCTGAACCGCATCCGCACCATCTTCGAGAAGCAGCGCCAGGCCCACGAGCAGGATTCCTGGACCAAGCTCATCCGCGTGCTGACCCACGAGATCATGAACACGGTCTCGCCGATCGCCTCGCTCTCGGACGCGATGGCCCGGTCCGTCGATGAAAGCGGCCACAGCGACCTCGACCTCAAGGCCGGCCTGGAGACCATCAGCGACTCCTCCCGGAACCTGATCGACTTCGTCCAGACGTACCGCCAGCTCTCCGGCGTGGCCAAGCCGGTCCGCAAGGCGCTGGACCTGCAGGAGCTGATGGACGGCGTCATCGCGCTGAACAGCGAATTCGCCACCTCCTGCGGCGCCGTCTGCACCTACCGGCCCGCGGAGCCGGACCTGATGATCTACGCCGACGAGGGGCAGATTTCCCAGATTCTGATCAACCTGATCAAGAACGCCCTCCAGGCCGGGGCGAAGGAGGTCCGCATCAGCGCCCGCATGGGCGACGACGACGAAGTCATCGTCCAGGTCGCCAACGACGGCGAGCCCATCCCCGCCTCCGCCCAGGAGCAGATCTTCATCCCCTTCTACACCACAAAAAAGGAAGGCTCAGGCATCGGCCTGAGCATCTCCCGCCAGATCATGCGGAACCACAACGGCACCATCGAGCTGCTCCGCAGCGACGCCCGCCAGACCGTGTTCGAACTGCGTTTCCGCTAGGAGGGTCATTCCCCTGCTGAAAGGTACGTTTTCAGCGCATCTACATAGTTTCGGAAGGCTTCCGCGCCGGCCGGGGTAATCCTGCAGGCGGTGCGGGGCATCTTGCCCTTGAAGCCTTTCTCGACCGTGATGTAGCCGGCGGCGGTGAGTTTGTCGATCTGCACGCTGAGGTTCCCGGAAGTAGCGCCTGTCTGCTTCTTGAGGTAGGTGAAGTCGGCTTCCTCAACCCCGGCGAGGACGGACATCACGGCCAGCCGGAGCTCCGAATGGAGGAGCGGGTCTAACTTGGGGAACATACGCTACTTGTACTGAAGTTTGATAATCAGGCCGGTCACGAGCAGGAGGACGCCGCCCAGGGTGAAGATCAGCAGCTGGGCTTCGCTCTTCATCATGATCGCGAAGACCGCACCGCCGATGCCGAAGATGAACCCGCAGATGATGATCGCCCAGTTTTTCAGCAGGACGCCGGACATGCACTCGGCGAGGCCCATGATAATCGCGATGATCAGCGTCACGTGCATCGGGACGAGGAAGACGGCGATGGCGCTGAGCGTGATGGAGAAGGCGCCGAAGACGGACCACATGCCGCCGACCATCCGGCTGATCTCGTTTTTCGGCACGGCGACATCATACCTGCCCAGGAAGGCAGCGACGCCGTATCCGATCGTCGGCATCACGAACCAGAGGTAATTCCACTCCGGCTTTCCGGTAAAGTGCCACAGGAGGTAGATGGCAAGGGAAGTAAGGGTCAGCACCGTGCCCCAGAGGATGAAGTACTTGGCGCTGTTGCGGAGGATTCCCCTCCGGCTGTTGTTGAAGGTTTCGGTAATGAGCTGAAGGCTTTCGACGGCCGTCATTTCTTTGTTCTGTTCCATTGTATCGCTTGTTTAACTGGTTCCGGCGACAAGGTACAGCTGCGCAGTCTGTCCTGTCCCCGATGCAAATGTAAACAAGTTTATATTATAAACCAAATTATTTTTCACTTTTTTTCCCTTCTGTAAAGAATTGTTTAACTTTGACTTCTGAAGTGCGTTGCACTTCTAAATAGAATTCACCTGTTATTATTCGTGATTATTATGCAAAAGCCATCAGGTACTGGAAGCTGGAGGTACGGTCAACGACATCGTGAGCAAGGAGGGCATATTTCCAGGGCTTGCCGCCGTTGGCGGTGGTAAACTCTGTGGCGTTTTTGCAGTATTCCATGGCAGCGGACTTTTTT
>JAFRVZ010000022.1 GCA_017438265.1 Bacteroidales bacterium | reverse complement strand
TCTTGAACTTGTACTCTTTCATATCGCTGTATTTGTTTTATCTGGGTAATTTTCTGAAAATCTGCTTCTTGTCGTTCCAGGCGGAACCTTCCTTGGGACGCATCGTCAGGACGAAGGACTCGTTGTCGTGGACGGCGTCGGAGAAGTAAAGATGCATGGCCATCGCGATGGCGGCGTAATCGTCGCCGCCCTGTTCCATGTCCATGGCGAGGGCGATGACCGCCGCAATCTCGTCGGTCGGGGCGCCGGCAGGCACATCGGCCAGGGCCGCCTTCTTGCCCTTCTTTTCCTTCTTGGGCTTCGGCGGCTGGTTCTTCGCGGCGGCGGCCTTTTTGGCCGGGCGGTCGAAGAAGAGCCAGAACAGGAACCACAGGATCGCGAGGGCGCTGAACACGACCGTGACCGCCACGAGGGAAAGAATGCCGCCGTGCGGGTCCTTCTCCGCCATGGCCTGGGCCTTGGTGGCGGCGTTCAGGTCGCCGTTGTAGATGCCCGGGCTGGGGACCGTCGGGGTCGGGACAGGCTCAAACTCCCGCTGGCGCAGGTCGTGGGCCTCTTTCCGCATGGACATGCCGGCCGGGATGTTGGCTGGGATGTAAAGGGAGTCGATAACGGTACGGCCGTCATTGGAGACCAGATAGACGGTGCTGCCGGGACGGACCTTGAAATTGGTGTAGAAGGTGCCGTCGTCGCCGTTACCGCTGGCGTAGAACAGCGTGGTCTGGCGCGGGCCGATCTTGGTACGGAGGTCACCCTTCGGGATGATGCTCTTCTTGAGTACGGAGCGGTCGTCCGTCAGGAAGCACCCGGCGATGTTGACCGTCCCCTGGGAGGTGTTGAAGATCTCGATCCAGCCTCCCTGCCGTCCATAGTCGTCCACGATGCCGCCGGTCGTGTCCGGAACAGCCAGGGCCTCGGCGATGATGAGGTCGATGACGTTCTGGGCGCGGAGGCTCGTGAAACTGACCGCGAGAAGGGCCAGGATGAGGAGAATGCGCTTTCTCATAACGGAAGGTTGTCGTGTTTCTTGGCAGGGACTTCCTGCTGCTTGTTCGCGAGCTGCTCCAGGGCGCGGATTACGCGGAAACGGGTGTTCCGCGGCTCGATGATATCGTCGATGTAGCCCTTCTGCGCGGCCTGGTACGGGTTGGAGAAGAGATCCTCGTATTCTTTCTTCTTCTCGTCGAAGATTTTCTGGGCATTCTCGGGATCGTCCTTGATGTCCTTCGCATAGAGGACGTTCACGGCACCGTCGGCGCCCATGACGGCGATGTTGGCCGTCGGCCAGGCATAGTTCACATCGCCACGGAGCTGCTTGCAGCTCATCACGATGTGCGCGCCGCCGTAGCCCTTGCGGAGGGTGACCGTCACCTTCGGGACAGTAGCCTCACCATAGGCGTAGAGGAGCTTCGCGCCGTTGGTGATGATGGCGCCGTACTCCTGCTGCGTGCCGGGCAGGAAGCCCGGGACGTCCACCAGGGTGACAAGCGGAATGTTGAAGGCGTCGCAGAAGCGGACGAAGCGCGCGGCCTTGCGGGAAGCGTTGATGTCCAGCACACCGGCCAGCACGTCGGGCTGGTTCGCGACGATGCCGACGCTGCGGCCGTTCATGTGCGCGAAGCCCACGATGATATTCTTGGCGAAGTCCTTATGGACCTCGAAGAAGCGGTTGTCGTCCACAATGCTGCGGATGACGCCGTACATGTCGTAGGCCTTGTTCGGATTGTCAGGGATAATGTCGTTCAAGGCATCGTCCGTACGGCTCACCGGGTCGTTCGTGGCGACCACGGGGGCCTCCTCCCGGTTGTTCTGCGGCAGGAAGGAGAGGAGCTCCTTGATGGTGGCAATGCCTTCTTCCTCGCTGGCGGCGGCGAAATGCGCTACACCGCTCTTGGAAGCGTGGACGGAGGCGCCGCCCAGGGACTCGTGGTCCACCTCCTCGCCGGTGACGCTCTTCACGACGGCCGGTCCGGTCAGATACATATAGGATGTGTTCTTGACCATCAGGGTGAAGTCCGTGAGGGCGGGGGAGTACACCGCGCCGCCGGCGCAGGGACCGAAGATGCCGCTGATTTGCGGCACCACGCCCGAAGCGAGGATGTTGCGCTCGAAGATCTCGCCGAAGCCGGCGAGGGCGTCGATGCCTTCCTGGATGCGGGCGCCGCCGGAATCATTCAGGCCGATGACGGGCGCGCCGGCTCGGACCGCCAGGTCCATGACCTTGCAGATCTTCTCGGACATGGTCTTGGAGAGGGACCCCCCGGCCACCGTGAAGTCCTGGGCGAATACGTACACCAGGCGGCCGTCAACGGTGCCGCAGCCGGTCACCACGCCGTCGCCGTCGAAGTGCTGCTGGTCCATGCCGAAATTCGTGCAGCGGTGCTGGACGAACATATCGTACTCCTCGAAGCTGCCTTCGTCGAGAAGGAGCGCAATCCGCTCGCGGGCCGTCAACTTGCCCTTGGCGTGCTGGGCCTCGATGCGTTTCTCCCCGCCGCCGAGCCGGGCCTTCGCCCGCCGCTCGACCAGCTTCTGGATGTTGTCTGTCTGAATGCTCATGGTAGAATGGTTAAAAATCATACAAAGATAGTGATTCTTCCTAAATTGGACAAAAAAAAACGCCGGAGCCAAAGGGCCTCCGGCGACTTTTTTTCGCGGGCGGAAAACTACTCTTCCGCGGGCTTCATGGTCGTGTACACGTTGGTGACATCCTCGTCGTCCTCCAGGAGGCCGGTGAGTTTGTCCAGGGTGGCGCGCTGGTCCTCGGTGACGTCCTTGAGTTCCACGTTCGGAATCTGCTCGAAACCGCCGGAAGCGAGCTCGTAGCCGTTCTCCTCGATGTACTTCTGGATCTGGCCGTAGGAAGTGTAGTCGCCGTAAATGACGATCTCGCTGGTCACGTTCTCATCCTCGTCCTCGATCTCCTGGCGGAAGACCTCGTCGGCACCGAAGTCGATCAGTTCGAGCTCGAGTTCGTCCAGGTCGATGGGTTTCGCGGGATCCTCCTTGATGCGGAAGACGCACTTGTGGTCGAACATGAAGGCGACGCTGCCGCTGGTCTGGAGGGAACCGCCGCACTTGGTGAAGTAGCTGCGGACGTTCGCGACGGTGCGGGTGTTGTTGTCGGTCGCCGCCTCTACGAGGTATGCGATGCCGAACGGGCCGAAGCCTTCGTAAATGATCTCCTTGAAGTCACCGGACTTGGCTTCGGTGGCTTTCTTGATGGCGCGCTCGATGTTCTCCTTGGGCATCTGCTCGGACTTCGCCTCGGCGATGAGGGCGCGGAGACGCGGGT
>JAFRVZ010000021.1 GCA_017438265.1 Bacteroidales bacterium | reverse complement strand
GCTGCCCGCCTCGCAGGCCCGCTACCACGGCCGCCCGAACCCCGCCGCCGACCGCTACCCGGTCGACCGCGACTGGCGCACCGCCGACGTCTCCGCCTTCATCCCCTACCTGAAACGCATCCAGGACGGCATCCTCGCCCGGGAGACCCGGGTCGTCAAGGTCATCGCGATGCTCTCGTCGCAGGTCACCGACGTCCTGATGTTCAATTCCTACGGCGAGCTGAAATACGAGACGCGCCCGATGGGCAGCATCTCGGTCTCCGTCGTTTTCCGTCAGGGCGACACCGTCGAGAACAAATCCGTCTCCCGGAGCTTCCGCGCCGGCGCGGAAATGCTGACGGACGCGCTCGCGGAGGAGCTCGCCGACGAGGCCGTGAAGGGCCTCGACGCGCGCTTCGCGGCGCGCCGCCCCCACGGCGGCCCCATGAAGGTCGTAATGGGCGCCGGCGCGTCCGGCATCCTGCTCCACGAAGCGATGGGCCACGCCTTCGAGGCCGACTTCAACCGCAAGGGCCAGTCCGTCTTCGCGGACCGGATGGGCACCCGCGTCTGCCGGAAAGGCATCACGATTGTCGACGACGCGACCCTCCGCGGGAACCGCGGCGCGCTGAACTTCGACGACGAGGGCGTGCCGGGCCAGCGGACCGCGATGGTTGAGGACGGCGTCCTCGTCTCCTACCTCCACGACCGCATCAGCGCCCGCTTCTACGGCGTCGCGCCGACCGGCAACGGCCGCCGCGAGTCTTTCCGCTACATGCCGATTCCCCGGATGCGGGCGACGTATATGGAAGCCGGCGACGCGCGCCCGGAGGACATCATCGCCTCCGTGGACAAGGGCATCTACGTGGACCAGTTCGCGAACGGGCAGGTCAAGATCGGCGAAGGCGACTTCACCTTCTATGTCAAGAGCGGCTTCCTGATCGAGAAGGGCCGCCTCACGATGCCCGTCAAGGACATCAACATCATCGGCAACGGCCCCCAGGCCCTCGCCGACATCGAACTGGTCGGAAACGACCTCGTCATCGACGACAGCACGTGGACCTGCGGCAAGGAGCAGAGCGCCTTCGTCTCCTGCGGCATCCCGACCGTGCTGGTCAGCAACCTGATCGTGGGAGGAGAGTAGCATGGGCATCCTGGAACCGAAAGAAATGGCGCTGGCGCGCTTCTGCCTCGACGCCGCCCTCCGCAAGGGCGCGCAGAAGGCCCGCATCGCCCTGAGCAAGAGTACGATGGACCTCGTCGGCACGCTGAACGGCGAGATCGACAAGGTGACCCGCTGCCTCGACCGCTCGCTGAGCGTCGTCCTCTTCGTGGACGGCCGCTTCGGCAGCTTCTCGCTGAACCGGCTGGAGGAGGCGGAAATCGAGGCGTTCCTGGACCGCGCGGTCGCGACGGTGCGGCTGCTCGCGCCGGACCGCTTCCGCGACCTCGCCGCGCCGGAGCGCACGGCGAAAAACGCCGCCGGCGGCCGCGAGCTGGACCTCTGCGACCCCGCCTACGGGACGATGACGCCCGACCGCCGGCTCTCCCTCGCGCTCGGCGCCTCCCTCTTCAAGGGCTGCGACCCGGGCGGCGGCGTGCGCCTCGTCAGCGAGGAGGCGGAGTACTCCGACAGCCTCGTGGACAGCTACCTGATCGACAGCAACGGCCTCGAATGCCGCCACACCGAGACCGCGTTCGAGTACGGCGTCGAAATGACCGTCGCGGACGCGGAAGGCACGAAATACAGCGGCTACTGGTGGGACTCCGCCGTCGCCCTGAAGGACCTCGACCTCGCGTCCTGCTGCCCGACCGCGCTGCGGAAGGCCTGCGCACAGGTCGGCCCGAAGCGCCGGCGCAGCGGCCGGTACCGCATCGTTGTGGACAGCAGCGTCGCCTCGCGCCTCGTGACCCCGGTCCTGAGCGCCCTGAGCGCCTACGCGATCCAGCAGGAGAATTCCTTCCTCGCGGGCTGCGCCGGCCGGAAAGTCTTCCCGGAAGGGATGACCCTCGTGGACGACTGCCACATCCCGGGACAGTCCGGCAGCCGGCTCTTCGACTCCGAAGGCGTGGCGACCCGGCCCCATACCATCATCGGCGCCGGCACGGTGGAAGAGTATTTCGTGAACACCTACATGGCAGGAAAGATGGGCATTCCGCCGACCGTCGAGGACGCGACGCGGCCCCGGCTGCTCCCCTGGCCCCTTCCGGGCCTGTCGCAGCAGGACCTCCTCGCCCGCTGCGGCGACGGCATCCTGATTACCGGCTTCAACGGCGGCAACAGCAATTCCTCGACCGGCGACTTTTCCTACGGCATCGAAGGCTTTGCCTTCAAGGGTGGGAAAATCACCCACCCCGTCAAGGAAATGCTCCTCACGGGCAATTTCATCACCCTCTGGAACAGCCTCCTCGCCGTCGCCGACGACGCCCGCCCCTGCATGTCGAAACTAATTCCTACCTTAGCCTTCGACAAGGCCGACCTGAGCGGCTGAAAAAAGAAAACAACAACAAGACTGTATATGAAAGTAGAGAAGAACAAAGTCGTAGTATTGCGCTATGAAGTAGAAACGGAAGGAAAGGTCGTCGGCAGCGCGACGGCCGAGGAGCCGTTCGACTATATCCACGGGACGCGGACGATCCTCCCGAAGCTGGAAGAGGCCCTGGAAGGGCTGGAGGCGGAAGCGGAATTCGACTGCACCGTCGCCCCGGAGGACGCCTACGGAGCGTATGACCTGAAGAAAGTGTTCGACGTGCCGAAGAGCACCTTCGTCGTCGACGGGCAGCTGCGGGAAGACCTGCTCCGGGCCGGAGCCTACATCCCGCTGCTGAATTCGGCCGGCGAGGTCTGCCAGGGCATGGTGGTGTCGGTCGGGGACGAAACCGTCACGATGGACTTCAATCCGCCGATGGCCGGCAAGGCCCTCCGCTTCCGGGGGAAGGTGCTGGGCGTGCGCGAAGCGACCCCGCAGGAGCTCCTGGAAGGCCTCCACGGCGAATTCCTCCCGTCGGAGGGCTGCGGCGGCTGCGGCCACCACGGCGGCCACGGCCATTGCCACGGACACGGCGAAGGCCACTGCCATGAGCACGGCGAAGGAGAATGCTGCGGTCACGGCGAAGGCCATTGCCACGAGCACGGAGAAGGCGAATGCTGCCACGGACACGGCGATGGAGACGGCTGTTGTCATTCTTAACTGGAATACCAGGGACTACCTGGAACGCTTCCTCCCGGGGGTGATCCGAAGCTGCCGCGGGATGGAGGCGGAGGTCGTCGTGGCCGACAACGGCTCGACCGACGGCTCCCTGCAGCTGCTCGCCGAGCGCTTCCCGGAGGTGCGCTGCATCGCCCTGGAAGAGAACTACGGCTTCACGGGCGGCTACAACCGCGCCCTCGCGGAGGTCGAGGCGGAATACTACGTCCTGCTGAACACCGACGCGGAAGTCGCGCCGGACTGGCTCGCCGTCCTGCGCGACTGGATGAAACTCCACCCGCGCTGCGGCGTCTGCGGCCCGAAACTGCTGGACTTCAGCGAGCGCGGCCGCTTCGAGTATGCCGGCGCCGCCGGCGGCTACGTCGACCGGCTGGGCTACCCCTTCTGCCGGGGCCGCGTGATGCACAAGGTCGCGCGGGACCGCGGGCAGTACGACCGGCCGGCGCAGGTGCTCTGGGTCAGCGGGGCCTGCCTGATGGTCCGCAGCAGCGTCTGGAAGCAGCTGGGCGGCCTGGATGACCGCTTCTTCGCCCACATGGAGGAGATCGATTTCTGCTGGCGGGCGCAGCTCGCGGGCTGGACGGTGGAGGTGGTGCCGAAGGCGCGCGTCTACCACGTCGGCGGCGGGACGCTGGCGACGGACTCCCCCTTCAAGATGAAGCTGAACTACCGCAACAACCTCCTGCTGCTGGAGAACAACCTCCCCGGGACGGTGGGGCCGGTGCGCGCGCGCCTGCTGCTGGGCCTGCGCCGCCTGCTGGACCTCGGCTCCGCGCTGGTGTACCGCCTGCAGGGAAAGAAAGAATACGCCCGGAGCGTGCTGGAAGCCCACCGCGAGTTCCGGCAGCTGCGCCGCGGCGTCCACGGCAAAAAAGCCGCGGTCCGCGTCAAAGGCCGGAAATTTTTCAGTATATTTGTCAGATACCTGATCGCCTCAGTATGAAGATAGTCATCGTCGGGGCCGGCGAAGTCGGCTCCCACCTCGCGAAAATGCTCGGCCACGAAGGCGGAGACGTCACTGTCATCGACAGCGACCCGGCCCGCATCGCCCACCTGCGCTCCGTCGCGGATGCCGCGACCATCGTCGGCAACCCCTCCTCGATCGAGATCCTGAAGAGCGCCGGCGTCCAGAAGGCCGACCTCTTCGTCTCCGTGTACCCCTTTGCCACGCAGGAGATGAACATCGTCTGCGCGATCCTCGCGAAGAACCTCGGCGCGAAGAAAGTGACCGCCCGCATCAACGACGAGAACTTCCTCAACCCGGAAAACAAGATCCTCTTCAAGGACATGGGCATCGAGCTCCTCTTCTACCCGGAGAAGATTGCCGCCGAGGAAATCGTCGACCAGCTGCGCCATTCCGGCTCCTCCGAGTACATGGATTTCGCCCACGGAAAGCTGCAGATTGCCGTTTTCAAGATTGAAGAGGACTCCCAGCTGCTCGACCTCAAACTCGGCGAATTCGTCGCCAAGGTCGGCGAGGCCGCGGAAAATTTCCGCATCATCGCGATCTCCCGCGACGAGCAGACCCTGATCCCCCGGTTCGACACGAAGTTCCTCTACCACGACCTCGTCTTCACCATCTCCCGCCGCGAAGGCATCCCGACCCTGCTCCACCTCTTCGGCAAGAGCAACGTCGAAGTGGACAAGGTCATGATCCTCGGCGGCTCCCAGACCGGCGAGCACGTCGCCAAGGCCCTCTGCAACCAGGTCAGCGAAATCAAGCTGATCGACAAGGACAAGGCGCGCTGCGTCGAGCTCTCCGAAAAGCTCGACGACAAGGTCCAGGTCGTCCACGGCGACGGCCGCAACACCGACTTCCTCCTCGAGGAATCGATCCGCGACTATGACGCCTTCGTCGCCGTGACCGACAACGACGAGGCCAACATCCTCGCCTGCGTCGTCGCCAAGCGCTTCGGCATCGAAAAGACCATCGCCGAGGTCGAGAACATCGAATACATCCACCTCGCCGAGGAGATGGGCGTCGACACCGTCATCAACAAGAAACTCATCACCGCCGGCCGCATCTTCCGCTTCACCCTCAGCGGCAAGGCCCGCTTCGTCAAGTACATGAGCGGCACCAACGCCGAAATCCTCGAATACACCGTCGCCCCCGGCAGCGCCATCACCCGCGCCCCCCTGAAAGACCTCGGATTCCCGGAGAACGCGATCGTGGGCGGCGTGATCCGCGGCAGCGAATCCTTCATCGCCGTCGGCGACACCCGCATCGAGGCCTACGACCGCGTCGCGGTCTTCGCCCTCCCGGAATCCGTCAAGGAAGTAGACAGATTTTTCAAATAACCTTTATTAATAACCCATCCATGAAAAGAATCCTTATGACCCTGGCGCTGGCCGCCCTCGCACTCCCTGTGCTTGCGCAGCCCCAGCTCCGGAAAGACAACATCGACGAGGTCCTCAAGGCGATGACCCTCGAAGAGAAAGCGACCCTCGTCGTCGGCTCCAGCCGCGGCATGACCCAGCTCGCCGGCATCACGATGAGCGCATCCCTGATCGTTCCCGGCGCCGCCGGCACGACCCAGTCGATCCCGCGCCTCGGCATCCCGAACACCGTCGTCGCCGACGGCCCCGCCGGCCTGCGCATCTCCCCTACCCGCCAAAACACCAACGACACCTTCTACTGCACCGGATTCCCGGTCGGCGTCCAGCTCGCCAGCAGCTGGAACGTGGAACTGATTGAGAACGTCGGCATGGCGATGGGCAACGAAGTCCACGAATACGGCGTGGACGTCCTCCTCGCCCCGGGTATGAACATCCACCGCAACCCGCTCTGCGGCCGCAATTTCGAGTACTACTCCGAAGACCCGGTCCTCGCCGGCTATGTGGCGACCGCCTACATCAACGGCATCCAGAGCAACGGCGTCGGCGTCAGCGCGAAGCACTTCGCCGCCAACAACCAGGAGACCAACCGCAACATGAATTACGCCCGCATCAGCCAGCGCGCCATCCGCGAGATCTACCTCAAGGCCTTCGAAATGGCCGTGAAGAACGCCCAGCCCTGGACCGTGATGTCCTCCTACAACCAGCTGAACGGCTCCTTCACCCAGCAGAGCCACGACCTCCTGACCACAATCCTCCGCGACGAGTGGGGCTTCCAGGGCATCGTGATGACCGACTGGGGCAACAAGGAAGGCACGGTCAAGGCCGTCCAGGCCGGCAACGACCTGATGGAGCCCGGCAACCCGGTCGAAACCGAGCGCATCATCAACGCCGTCAAGAACGGCACCCTCGATGAGGCGACCCTCGACGTCAACGTCCGCCGCATCCTCGAGTACATCGTAAAGACCCCGCGCTTCAACGGCTACAAGTACTCCGACAAGCCGGACCTCAAGGCCCACGCCGAGATTACCCGCAAGTCCGCGACCGAAGGCATGATCCTGCTCCGCAACGAGGACAACGTCCTCCCGTTCAAGGACGTGAAGGATGTCGCCCTCTACGGCGTGACCTCCTATGACTTCATCGCCGGCGGCACCGGCTCCGGCAACGTGAACAAGCCGTACGTCGTCAGCCTCCTCGAAGGCCTGGCGAACGCCGGCCTCAAGGTCAACAAGCAGATCAGCGACTACTACCAGGCCTACCTCGCCTGGGAGACCGCCCGCAGTGCGGCGGAAGGCTCCGGCGGCCGGATGCTCCTCGGCAAGGCCGCGACCCCGGAAATGCCCGTTTCCCGCGCCTTCATTGACCGCAACGTCGCGACCACCGACATCGCCGTCATCACCATCGGCCGCCAGGCCGGCGAGTTCGCCGACCGCAAGGTCGACGACGACTGGAACCTCTCCGAAGTCGAGCGCGCCCTCATCAAGAACGTCGGTGAAGCCTACCACCTCGCCGGCAAGAAAGTCGTCGTGATCCTCAACATCGGCGGCGTGATCGAGACCGTCTCCTGGAAGAACCTCGTGGACGGCATCCTCGTGGCCTGGGGTCCGGGCCAGGAAGGCGGCAACTCCGTCGCCGACGTGCTGACCGGCAAGGCCAACCCGTCCGGCAAGCTCCCGATGACCTTCCCCGTCTCCTACCTCGACCACCCGTCCTCCTATAACTTCCCGGCCAACTACACCAACACCGGCAACGCCGGCATGATGGGCATGATGGGCATGGGCGGCGCCAACGGCCGTCCGCGCCCGCTCCAGAAGAACGTGGACTACACCGAGTACGCCGAAGGCATCTGGGTCGGTTACCGCTACTTCACGACCGCCGGCAAGGAAGTCTCCTATCCGTTCGGCTACGGCCTGAGCTACACGACCTTCGAATACGGCAAGCCGACCGTGAAGCTCGCCGGTGACAAGGTAACCGTGACCGTCAGCGTCAGGAACACCGGCAAGGTCGCCGGCAAGGAAGTCGCCGAGGTCTATGTGACCGCGCCGAAGGGCAAGTTGGAGAAACCGGCCTGCGAACTGAAGGCCTTCGCGAAGACGAAGGAACTCGCCCCGGGCGAATCCCAGACCCTCACGATGAGCTTCACGACCTACCAGATGGCCTCCTTCAACGAAGCGACGTCCGCCTGGGAGACCGATCCCGGCAAGTATACCGTCAGCGTCGGCGCCTCCGTCCTCGACATCAAGGGCAGCACGGTCGTGACCATCGCCAAGGCCCAGTCCTGGCCGGTCCACAACGTCCTCGCCCCCGCGGAGCCGATCAAGGAGCTCTCGCTCCGCTAGACCGCCCGCAGGACTGACACTTTGTCATATTTTACCGGATGGCAAATTCTTTGATGAACTGCCATCCGGTTTATTGTATGCAGACGATTATGGCAACAGAAGAAGAGAAGAAAGAACCCGTGAAGGAAAACGCGAAGAAAGAAAAGAAAGAAGGGAACGCGAAGCTCAAGGAAGCCCAGAAGGAAATCCAGGAGCTGAAGGACACCCTCTCCGCAGAAAAAGACAAATACCTCCGGCTCTACGCCGAATTCGATACCTTCCGCCGGCGCAGCGCCGAGGAGCGGCTGAACCTGGTCGCTTCGGCCGCCGCCGACACGATCAAGGGCCTGCTCCCCGTCCTGGACGACTGCGAGAGCGCGCTGAAGCTGCTCGCCGCCTCCGGCGACGAAGCGGCCGCCGAAGGCCCGACCCTGATTTACAACAAGCTGATGGCCTACCTGAAGGGCCGCGGCCTGGCCGTCATCGAGGCCCGGGGTGAAAAGTTCGACACGGACTTCCACGAAGCCGTGACCCAGTTCCCCGTCGAGGACGAGGCGCAGAAGGGCACGGTCATCGACGTGATCCAGACCGGCTATACCCTGAACGGGAAAGTGATCAGATACGCGAAAGTCGTAGTAGGAGCTTGATATGGCAGAGAAAAGAGATTATTACGAGGTGCTCGGGCTCCAGAAAGGGGCCTCCGCCGACGAGATCAAGAGCGCCTACCGGAAAGCCGCCCTGAAGTGGCATCCGGACCGCTGGGTCGAAGGGACCGACGCCGAGAAGAAGACCGCCGAGGAGAAATTCAAGGAGGCCTCCGAGGCGTATTCCGTCCTGAGCGACCCGGACAAGAAGGCCAAGTACGACCAGTTCGGCTTTGCCGGCGTCGACGGCGCGGGCGCGCAGGACTGGAGCCAGGGTTTCGGCAACCTCAACGACATCCTGAACAACCTCTTCGGCGGCGCGTTCGGCAGCGCCTTCGGGAGCGCGTTCGGCGGCGGCTTCGGCGGTTTCGGCGGCTCCGCCGGGCAGCAGCAGCGCGTCTACCGCGGCCGCGACATCCGCACCCGCGTGAAACTGACCCTCGAGGAAATCGCGAACGGCGTCGAAAAGGAAATCACCCTCGAGCGCAACCGCCCCTGCCCGGACTGCAACGGAAAAGGCACGAAGAACAGCTCCGACATCAAGACCTGCCCGACCTGCAAAGGCACGGGCCAGGTCCAGCACGTCTCGAACACCCTCTTCGGCCGCGCGATGTCTTACTCGACCTGCCCGCAGTGCCAGGGCGAAGGAAAGGTCGTCTCGAACCCCTGCCGCAGCTGCTCCGGCACCGGCCTCATCCGCAAGCGCGAGACCGTGAAGATCAAGATCCCCGCCGGCGTCGAAGACGGCATGCAGGTGACCGTGCGCGGCGAAGGCCATGCCGCCAAGAACAACGGCATCAACGGCGACCTCCTCGTCATCATCGAACAGGTCGAGCACGCCCAGCTCAAGCGCGACGGCAACAACCTCTTCTACACCCACATCATCTCCGTCACCGACGCGATCCTCGGCTGCGAGATCTCCGTCCCCTGCATCGGCGGCAGCGAAAAGCTGAAGCTCGAGCCCGGCACCCAGTCCGGCACGATCCTGCGCCTCCGCGGCAAGGGCCTCCCCTCCGTGAACGGCTACGGCGGCAAGGGCGACCTCTACGTCAAGATCCTGGTCTGGATTCCGCGCAAGCTTTCGCGCAGCGAACGCGAGACGATGGAGAACCTGCGGCGCAGCGACAGCTTCACCCCGAACCCTTCCCGGGACGACAAAGCGATTTTTGACAAGGAAAAGAACATCTTTTAGCAAAAAAGGTTTGGAAGAAATAAAATAATTCCTACCTTTGCAGTCCCAAAAAGCAGCCTCTCGCATTTGAAAGTGATATGGTACCGCGATGCTGCGACTAAAGATTATTGATACTATGGATTTGTTAAAAGTAGCTGAGCAGTCCTTCAGCACGGGCAAAGCCCAGACCTACCCCGAGTTCCGCGCCGGCGACACCGTGACGGTGACCTACCGGATCAAGGAAGGCGACAAGGACAGACTTCAGAATTTCCGCGGCGTCGTGATCCAGATCAGTGGCGCGACCCCGCTGACGAGGACCTTCACCGTCCGCAAAGTTTCCGGCGGCATCGGCGTGGAGCGTATCTTCCCCTATGAGTCCCCGTTCATCGAGAAGATCGAAGTCAACAAGTACGGCCACGTGCGTCGCGCACGCATCTTCTACCTCCGCAACCTCGCCGGCAAGAAAGCCCGCATCCGCGAAAAGAAGATGACCGTCAAGGAAAGCAAATAATTCGGGCCCGTCCCGAATGACCCGGCTCCTTAGCTCAATTGAATAGAGCATCTGACTACGGATCAGAAGGTTACAGGTTTGAATCCTGTAGGAGTCACTTCAAAACCCCACTAGAGAGCACTCTGGTGGGGTTTTTGGTTAAAGCTTAACCGCAATTTAACCGCAAGCGATTCTGGGTGAACCTTAATAGATGAAACCGAACATCCAGATGGGAATTGAGTTGCCGGCAGCGAATTCCATATCGTCTTTGACCAGATATCCCACCTTGGCATCCTTGATCTGTTTACCCTTCTTGTTCTTGCCTCCAACCTCGAAGGTGATGCCGTCGATTTCGAAATCGGAGATCTTGGAGGATGTGACTTTACGCACCTGCGAAGTCCAGACCAGGAAGTTGGTCTCCCGCATGTTGCCGTAGTCGATGATGCAGTCCTCAGAAAGGGCCATGGCGATGTTGCTGTTGCCCAGGTAGAGTTTCTCTACCTTAGAGAGGAGGTTATCACTGTGTCCGGGCTCATGAAGGGCGTTGAACAGTCCGGAGGTGGTCAGGTAATCAATATAGTCGGGTACACTGTTGCGGCTGATGCCGAGGTCGCGGCCAAGGGTTTCATTGCTGGGCTTATAGGGCACGCTCTTGGATAGGATATACATCAGTTTCTTCAGCTTGGCAGCAGCCGCGACGGTCATTTCGGCATAGGCCGGGATGTCTTCCTCAACCGTGCTTATGACGGCATTATGCACACGGATAGGCGCATCACTTTCCTGGAAATAGGGATAGAAGCCGGTCTTGCAGTAGTCCTTGTAATAGACAAGCGGCCTGTGTTCGGCATAAGGGAAATCTATCCGTCCGTGGAGGATATCGTCCAGGCTGGCCGGCTTTAGGGACCATCCGTTCCTGATGTTCAGGTACTCACGGAAGGAAAGGGTGGGCATCGTGTAAGGGATGGTACGGCGGCTGAGGTCTGCCTTGTTTCCTTTCTGCAGGGCCAGCAGCGAACTGCCGGAATAAATCACCTGCAGGAGCGGGATGTCATCGTAGATGTTTTTGATTTCGGTGGACCAGGGCTTGTATTTGTGGATTTCGTCGATGTAGAGACGCTTCCCGCCTGCCTTGAAGAAACGCTGGGCCAGTTCGTAAAGGGTGTGGCCTGCGAAGTAGATGTTGTCGGCCGTGACATACAGGGTCTCCTCCAAGTTATCGAACTTCCTGATGTGCTGAAGAATCATGGTGGATTTGCCGACGCCTTTCTGTCCCATGATACAGATGAGGCGGTTGGACCAGTTGATTTTGTCGTGGAACTCCCTGACGTATGCCATGGGAGTAAGGGAAAGTTTGAGCCGGAAGGTATTGATAAGGTTCTCCATAGGGGCGTATTTTTTCGCAAATATAGAAATTTGCACTGAAAGTAGTGCAGAAAATTAGAATAATCGCACCGTGACAAGTGCAATCTATCGATATTTCCCATATCTTTTATCTCACTCTATTCGAGCCTATGCAAACGTCCCGCAAGTTTCTTGCGGGACGTTTCGTATAAGTACTGCCGTCAAAAGCCTGCTTTTGGGAAAGAATTTGGAATTGCCGCAAAGAATCCATACATTTAAGCCTAAGACAATGACCATATAACCTGCTGCCACAGATGAAACGATTACCGCCCCGGAGCATCCGCTGTCTTCTCCTCCTGCTTCCGGCCATCCTGCTGCTTGCCGCGGGTTGCGGCAAAGATCCGGGCCCCGTCCCCGGAGCGGTGGGCGGAGAGATGTCCATCGCCGGCTTCTACGTGCTCAACGAAGGAGACATGACCCCGCTGAGCAGCACCCTCGACTATTACGACTACGCCACCGGGATCTACTATACGAACCTGCCCCTGCATTATTCCGGCGAAGCCATGATGGGGCTGGGCGAGGGTGGCAACGATCTCCAGTCCTACGGTTCGCGGCTCTATGCCGTACTGGGCGGTTCGGGCAGGGTGGATGTGCTGGACCTCGAGACGGCCAGGCACGTCGGCACGGTCCGGATTCCGAAGGGCCGCTACATCGTTTTCCAGGACCGCTACGCATACGTGAGCGCCTACGGGGAGTCCGAGCCTATGGGAGACAACAACCCCCGCGGCTATGTTGCGAAGATTGACACGGCGTCCCTGCAGATCGTGGCGACCTGCGAGGTGGGATACCAGCCGGAAGAGATGGTCATCGCGGGCGGAAAACTCTACGTGGCCAATTCCGGCATCCACCAAGTGCCCGATTACGATCATACGGTCTCTGTGATCGACCTGGCCTCCTTCCAGGTGAGCCACAGTATAGACGTGGCGCCCAACCTCCACCGGATGGAACTCGACGCATACGGTAACATCTGGGTATCGAGCCGGGGCGACGCTTACGATGTACCTTCCATGGTCTTTGTCATCGACCCGGAAAGTGACTGTGTCACTGAGTGTTTGGATCTTCTGCCCTGCAGCGACATGACCGTCTGCGGCGATTCGCTTTACGTGGTCAACAACACCTGGAACGCCTTCCGCCAAGCCTTTGACGTCGGCTATGCCCTTGTCGACGTGAAGACCCGCCGGATTGTTGCCCGCGAATTAGTGAAAGACGGCACGGCATCCGCGATGATAAAGAATCCTGCCGGCATCGCCGTCAACCCCCGGACCCGCGAATTCTGCGTGGCAGACGCCTGCATCGACGAGCCCCGGGGCAAGGTCTACCTTTACTCGGCAGAAGGCCGGATCCAGGGGAGACTCGAAACGGGCCCGGGTTCCGCCCGTATCGTTTTTACCCACCGGCTTTTGGCGCTTCCGTGATTTTTGTCTATATTTCTTATTTTTTACACTATGACACAACCATGCTGCGTCATTCTTCAGCGCGGTATCGGTGCTGGTGAAAGTTTTGTATCTTTGCAGGTATGATACGCTCCCTACGCTACCTGCTTTCCGGATTCGCGGTGCTTTCGTTGCTCCTGTCCTGCAAGGGCGGAGACGAAGGCACCCTGGTTTTACGGTCCGACGACGACCTGCGCGGCCTGACGGTCGCCTGCACGAACGGCAACTATTACGAGCACAAGTACTCCGCCCGGGAGGACGTCACGGTCTTCGCCGCCAACTCCGAAGCGGATGCGCTGCAGGCCGTCCGCCAGGGCATCGCCGACGTCTTCGTCTCCGACGAGATCATGCTTAGCGACGCGGACATGCAGCGGCTGGGGGTCCGGAAGGCGCTGCGCGGGGAGGAGTCTTTCGAAGTGGCCTTCGCCCTCCGCAAGGGCGAAGCCGTGCTGATGCGGCAGCTCAACGACTTCATCGCCTCGGCGCCGATTGACGGGATTGTCGCCCACTGGATCGAGGGCGCTCCGGCCGTTCCGGACGCCATTCCGGCGGTCTCGCCGGATGCGGCGCCCCTCCGCTGCATTACCTGCCTCAACATGGAACCCGTCTGCTATTTCGGCGACGGAGGGCAGTGGAAAGGGATGGATGTCGAGATCCTGCAGCGTTTCGCCGCCTCCGTCGGCCGCTCCCTGGAAATCACGTTCCAGGACCTCGGGGCCGCCGTCATCGCCCTCCAGGCGGGGCAGGCCGACCTCGTGTTCGGCTGCCTTTTCGCCACGGACGAGCGCCGGCAATCGGTGGACTTCTCCGACCCCTACTTCCGCTGCCACCCCGCCTACTTCGTCCTGGACAAGGGCGCGGTCAGCAAGATCAGCCTGAAGGAACGCCTCCGGATGAACTTCGCCACGGAAAACCGCTGGAAGCTCGTCGCGGACGGCCTCCTGGAGACGGTCAAGATCACCTTCTTCTCCATCCTGCTCGGCACGCTCCTCGGCGCCGGAATCTGTGCGGCGAAGCGCAGCCGCCGGCGCTGGCTCCGCGGCCTGGCGGGCCTGTACGACGACTTCATCAACGGCATCCCGACCCTCGTGCTACTGCTCATCATGTTCTACGTCGTCTTCGCCGGATCGGGCCTGAGCGGCTCCCTCGTCGCAATCGTGACGTTCGCCCTCTGCTTCGCGTCCTCCGCCGGCAGCATCTTCGACACGTCGATCTCCTCCGTCCCCCGCGGCCAGACGGAAGCCGGCCTCAGCCTGGGCTTCACCCCCCTGAAGACCTTCGCCGGCATCGTCTTCCCGCAGGCGATGAAGAAAGGCCTCCCGCTGTACGCGGGCGAATGCGTCTCGCTCCTGAAAAACACCTCCATCGTCGGCTACATCGCGGTCCAGGACCTCACCCGCGCCAGCGACCTGATCCGCAGCCGCACCTTCGACGCCCTGATCCCCCTGATCGTGGTGACCGTCCTCTATTTCGTGCTCGCCTGGCTTATCCTGCGCCTGTTAACCCTTTTCCTCAGAAAGAAGTAATATGATCAGCATCAGACATCTCAGCAAGACGTTCCAGGATCCCGACGGCTCGACCGTCACCGTCCTGAAAGACGTGAACGCCGATATCGAAAAGGGCGAGGTCATCAGCATCATCGGTCCCTCCGGCACCGGAAAAAGCACGCTCCTGCGCGCCCTGAACATGCTCGAGCCGCCGACCGGCGGCGAGATCTGGTTCAACGGCGAAAACATCATGGCCAAAGGCTATCCGCTCGACAGGATGCGCCGCAAGATGGGCATGGTCTTCCAGGGATTCAACCTCTTCGAGCACAAGACCGTGCTGGAAAACGTCATCTACGCCCCGATGGAGCTGCTGCACTTCTCCGAAGCGCAGGCGAAGGAGGAAGCGATGGAGCTCCTGAAGAAAGTCGGCATGGTCCAGAAGGCCGACGTCTACCCTTCTTCCCTGTCCGGCGGCCAGAAGCAGCGCGTCGCGATCGCCCGCTCCCTGGCGATGCATCCGGAAGTCATCCTCTTCGACGAGCCGACCTCGGCGCTGGACCCGACGATGGTCGGAGAAGTCCTGAGCGTCATCCGCCAGCTCGCGAAAGACGGTCTCACGATGCTGATCGTAACCCACGAAATGCGCTTCGCGCGCGACGTCAGCACCCGCATCTTCTTCATGAACGAAGGCATCATCTACGAAGACGGGACCCCGCAGCAGATCTTCGGGAACCCGGTCCACAGCGCGACGAAAGCCTTCGTGAACCGGATTCAGAAGCTCGTCTACGAAATCGATTCCGACGAGTTCGACTACCTCCAGATCCACACCGGCATCATCCGCTTCTGCATCAAGTACAACCTCTCCGACAAAGCGGAGCCCGCCTACGCCCTCGTCAAGGAAATGCTCTTCACCCACATGCGTGAGTACCGCCCGATGACCCTGCGGCTGACCCACGCCGAGCTGTCCGGCGAGACCTCACTGGACTTCATGGTCGAAGGGCTGACGACCACTCCCCTCCCCGCGGGCGCGCTGGAAGGCCTCCGCGCGAAGACCCGCGGCGTGGTCGAAGAACCGACCGCCCGCGGCTTCCGCGTAAAACTGCTGCTGTAAACTCCGGCGGATTACATACGGGACCGCGCGTCGGAACCGGCGCCTGTGCCGCGGTACTTGCTCTGGGCCGTGTTGAAGCTGTAGCGGACCGAGACCTTGACCTTCTGGGTGTCCATCAGGTTGGTCTGGTTGATGTAATGGCTGCCGAAGTCCGTATCGACGTCCATGTGGGCCATTCCGAGGAGGTCGGCGCCTTCCAGCCGCAGGATCAGCGACCCGTCCTTCAGGAGGGTCTTCTGGACGGCGGCGGTTACGTCGCAGTACAGACTCTTCATATAGAGGTTCTGGGAATAACCCGGGGTCTGGACCAGGCCGCCGAGCTCCAGCTGCCAGCCGCCCTTCAGGGTCAGCGTGTTGAACAGCTGCGCGACGAAGGAAACCTTGTCGTTGAAACTGACGGAGCGCTTGCCGCCCGGCACGCGGGGATCGTCCATCGAGAGCGTCAGCCACTGCGGCATCGCACCGACCGTATAGTTGATCGTCCAGGGCCCGACGGTCGGCGTCAGGTTGACATACGCGGCCATCATCCGGAACGGGGAATCGATGTTGCGGGGCTTGACCAGCACCACGCCGTCCGCGACGCCTTCCCGGACATACGGCGAGGACCAGGTCATCATCGCGTCGTCCGTACGGGTGTAGTTGACGATGAAGGTAATCCACTTCCAGACGGCGGTCAGGCCCACGTTGTGGGAAATCTCGGGCTGGAGCTGGGCGTTGCCGCTCTGCCAGATGTACTTGCTGTTGTAGCGGATGGCGCCGGAAAGCAGCGAATAGTTCGGGCGGCGCGTCTTGGCGCTGTAGTTCAGCATCAGCTGGACCGGACCGGCGGCGCCGGCCCAGGAAACGGTCGGGAAGAAATTGCCGTAGTCGCGGGAGATGTTGGCGGACGGCGTCAGGGCGTCCTCATAGGCGTAATGGACATACTCGTAGCGGAGGCCGGCGTTGACCATGCCCAGTTTCGGGAGCATGAAGCCGTAGGAGGCGAAGGCCGCGTAGTTGTCTTCCTTGACCTGCGCCGCGGAGGACGGGATCGGCACGCCGCTGATCCGGTACTCGTCCCGGCGGCGCGTGAACGTCTCCTCCGTGCCGGCCTGCAGCTGGCCGATCCAGACCGGGCGGGAAAGGACGGCCTTGGCGGCGTACATCCGGGAATCGTTGTCGCTGAAGGACCGGACCGTCGCGTCCTGGGTCATCGTACTGGCCTCGACGGACGAGGAAACCGTCTCCATCGACGTCCCGTAATAGTCCAGGTTCACGTCGACGCCCGTCTTCTCACCGAGGACGCCGTTATAATAGAGGTTGACGCCGAGGTCGTAGGGACGCTTGTCGCCCAGCCGGTCCAGCGAGCGGGTCGAGAGCTGGTCCACCCGGATGCCGTTCTCGAACACGTCCGATGTCACGAGCGTGTTGACGTCATACCCGGCGGTCGTCGCCCACTCGACCTTGCCGCCCAGGAAATGGTTGTCCGCCAGCTGCCAGTTGACGCCGGCATTGCCGTAATACGAGCCGCCGAGGTACTGTGCGTCGATGTCGCCGACGTTCCGCAGCTCGTTGACCTTGCCGTCCTTCAAGAAATAGCTGGTCGCTTCCGCGACACTGAGCTGGCGGGAGCTGTTGCCGGCATAGGTGACGCCGCCGAAGAGGTCCACCCCGCCCGTGCGGTAGTTCATGCCGACGGTGCCGAAGGGATCGTTGCCCTTGCTCCAGCGGAGGGACTGTGCGTCCGAGGCGTTGAAGTTGAAGCCGAAGCCTTCGCCCTGGCGGCGGATCGTCCGGATCCGGACGACGCTGCGCACGGTCGCATCGTACTGCGCGCCGGGGTTGGCAATGACCTCGACGCTCTGGATTTCGTTGCTCTGGAGGCGGTCCAGCTCGGTCGCGTCCGTGACGCGCCGGCCGTTGATATAGACCAGCGGGGCGCCCTTGCCGATCACCTCGATCCCGTTGCTGCCCTTGACGATGCCCGGCGTCTTGGCGAGCACGTCGTTCGCGGAGCCGACGTTCTCGAGCACGGAACCGCGCACGCCCGTCTGGATGCCCTCGCCCGTCAGCTTGGTCTTCGGCATCACGGCCGTCGCGACGGCGCCTTCCAGCATCGCGGTATCATCCGCCAGCGTAATCACCATCCCGTCCACGGGGGCGAGGTACACCGTCCGATAGCCCAGCATCGCGACCATCATGATGCCGTCGGTCTCGCGCGTCACGATCGAGAAGGTGCCGTCCTCCCCTGTCACCGCACCGCAGACCACCGTGGAATCCGCCCTGGAAAGCACCGCGACATTGGCATACGCCACCGGCGCCCCCTTCTCATCCACAACCTTTCCTCTCCAGTCTTCCTTGGCAGACGCGGCCACCGCCGCGAGCAGCATCATCGAAACAAACAATATCTTTTTCATTTTCTTCGTGTATTAGTTCAGTAGTACACTGCAAAGGTACGACAATTTTTCAATCCTGCAAGAAATAGTTGATATTTTTTATCGTATCTTTATTACAAATCATACCCCATGTCCTTCCTGACGCGCCACCTGCTCCTCCCGGCAGCCCTGCTGCTCTGCCTCGGCTGCACCCGCACCGAATCCATGAACTCCCTGACGGACAGGGTGTTCACCCTCGCACAGACCCAGCTCCCGCTGCTCTCGGAGAGCCTTTCCGACACCAACACTCCCCGCTCCCTCGACAAGGACGGCAATCTAGTAACCGCTGACATCGGCTGGTGGTGCAGCGGCTTCCTCCCGGGGAGCCTCTGGTACACCTATGAATATACGGGAAACGAAAAGATCCGGGACCTGGCCGCAAAGGAGAGCCATAAACTGGACTCCCTGCTGGTCAGGACAAAGCCGGACCACGACCTGGGCTTCCAGCTGAACTGCAGCTACGGGAACGCGTTCCGGGCTACGGGCGAGGCCGCCTGGCGCGCCCTGCCGGAGGCGGGCGCCCGCGTCCTCGCCGCCCGCTTCTCCCCCCAGGCCGGCGTCCTGCGTAGCTGGAACCACAACAACGGCGGCCAGTGGCGTTTCCCGGTCATCATCGACAACATGATGAACCTGGAACTGCTGATGCGCTTCGGCGACGAAGACTGCCGGGAAATCGCCCTGAAACACGCCCGGACTACGGTCAGGAACCATTTCCGTCCGGATGGAACTTCCTACCACCTGGTGGACTACGACCCCGAAACGGGCGCCGTCCGCGGCAAGCAGACCGTCCAAGGCCTCTCGGACGACTCCGCCTGGGCCCGGGGCAACGCCTGGGGCCTCTACGGCTACACGATGATGTATGAACTCAGCGGCGAAGCGGACATGCTCGCCCAGGCGGAGCTGATCGCCCGGGCCCTCCTTCCCCGCCTCCCGGAGGATGGCATCCCCTACTGGGATTTCGATGACCCGGAGATACCGGACGCGCTGCGCGACGCCTCCGCCGGCGCCATCATGGCCTCCGCGCTGGTCCGGCTCGCCTCCCTGACCGGCGACCGGAAGCTCGCGCGCGCCTGCCGGCGGACGGCGGAGACGCAGCTCCGCACCCTGGCCTCGCCGGCCTACCTCGCCGCCCCGGGCGAACTCCGCGGCTTCCTGCTGAAACACGGCGTCGGCCACAAACCCGCCGGCAGCGAAGTCGACGTCCCCCTGACCTACGCAGACTACTATTTCCTCGAAGCCCTGCTGCGATATAACGAAAGAAGGTGACCTTCCGGCCACCTTCTTTTTCAATTACATACCCGGGCCGCGCCCGCCGCCGGGGCCACCGCCCATGCGGTTGCGCTGCTCCTCGGACCACTTCTTGAACTGGTCCTCAGTCAGGATGGCCTTCAGCTTGGCTTCCTGGGCTTCACGCATCTTCTGCATCTCTTCCCGGTCCATGCGCTGGCCGCCGCCCTGGCCACCTTCAAAGCGCTTCTGCATCTCAGCCATCTGCTCCTTGAAGTAAGCCGTGACATCCTTGTACTGCTGGTCCGTCAGGTTCAGCGTCTGCTTCATCTCGTCAGCGCGGCGCTTCGCGAACTGCTCCGGATCCATCTGGCCGCCGAAGCCACCGCCCGGCTGGGCCATCGACACGAACGCCCCGCCCAGGAGCATCGCGCTCATCATTAAGATCGTAATAACTGCTTTTCTCATGGTGTTATTGATTAACGGTTCGTCTTATTGTCAATTCCCGTGCCTACTTGCAGCGGACCGCGGCTTCCTCCACGGGGAGGCAGCTGTTGTATTGGGCCAGCCACGCGTTGAAGCCGGCGATGTCCTCCGGGCTCGGGGCGACCTCGGCAACCGGCAGGCCGGCGAAGATCTTGCGGTCCAGGTAGTCCGCGAGGCTCAGATGCTCCGCATTGTTGATGACATAGCCGGCGAGCAGGGCGATGCCCCAGGCACCGCCTTCGCCGGCCGTCTCCATCACGGAAATGGGCGTTCCGAGCGCGGCGGCCAGGACGCGCTGGCCCACGCCGGGCGTCTTGAAGAGCCCGCCGTGGCCGGTCAGCCGGTCGACCTCGACGCCTTCCTCCGCGAAGAGGACGTCGTTGCCGATCTTGAGCACGCCGACGGAGGCGTAGAGCTGCGCGCGGATGAGGTTCGCGAGGTTGAAGCGGTCCGAAGCGCTGCGCAGCAGCAGGGGACGGCCGTCGGCGAAGCCGGTTACGGGCTCGCCGGAGATGTAGTTGAAGGCCACCAGGCCGCCGCAGTCGGGATCGCCACCCATCGCGTGGTTATAGAGCTTGTCGTACAGGGCTCCCCGGTCCGCCGGCGCGCCCATCAGCTGCAGGCACTCGCCGAACAGGGAGACCCAGGCGTTGAGCTCGCCCGTGCAGTTGTTGCAGTGGACCATGGCGACGGGGCTGCCGTCGGGCGTGGTCACGATGTCGATGACCTCATGGGGCTCGCGCAGGTCGCGCTCCAGCACGATCATCGAAAAGGACGAGGTCCCGGCGGAAACGTTGCCGGTCCGCGGGCGGACGGCGTTGGTCGCGACCATCCCGGTCCCGGCGTCGCCCTCCGGCGGGCAGAACGGCGCGCCGGGCTGCAGGCGGCCGGACGGGTCGAGCAGGCGCGCCCCTTCCGGGGTCAGCGCGCCGGCGTTCTCCCCGGCCGACAGGACCTCCGGCAGCAGGTCGCGCAGCTTCCAGGAATAGCCCTTCGGCGCGACGAGGCGGTCGAAGCGCTCGATGCAGCGCGCGTCAAAATCGCGCGTGCGCCTATCGACGGGCATCATCCCGGAGGCGTCGCCGACACCGAGGACCTTGCGGCCGGTCAGCTGCCAGTGGACATAGCCGGCGAGGGTCGTGAAGAACGCGACCTGCGGCACGTGCGCTTCCCCGTCGAGGATGCACTGATAGAGGTGCGAGAGGCTCCAGCGCAGCGGCATGTTGAAATGGAACAGCGCGCTGAGCTCCGCCGCGGCGGGGCCGGTGTTGGTGTTGCGCCAGGTGCGGAACGGGGCCAGCAGGCGCCCTTCCGCGTCGAAGGCCAGGTAGCCGTGCATCATCGCGCTGACGCCGACCGCCGCGAGCTTCTCCACGGCGACGCCGTACTTCGCCTGCACATCCCGCTGCAGGTCGGCGAAACAGCCCTGCAGGCCGCTCCAGACGGCCTCCAGACTGTACGTCCAGTAGCCGTTCTCCAGCTGGTTCTCCCATTCGTGGCTGCCCTGCGCGAGCGGCTTGCCGGCCGCGTCGGCGAGGACCGCCTTGATACGGGTCGAGCCGAGCTCGATTCCGAGCACGGCCCGACCGCCAAGGATCAGTTCCCGAGGTTCCATTATTTCAGAGCCTTGTTTAGCAGATAATATACTTCATTGATCCTGAGATCCTTGCGGAATCCTTCCAGGGTCGTTTCCTTGCCGATATGGAGATGCTCGATCCCGGCGATCTCCGCATAATCCTCCCAGTACTCCCGGTCGAGGTCATAGGAGAAGCAGCTGTGGTGGGTTCCGCCGGCCATCATCCACGCGGCCGCGCCGACCTCGAAGTCCGGCATCGGTATCCAGAGCGCGGAAGCGACGGGCAGCTTCGGCAGCGGCTTCGGCTCGATGCACTCGACATCGTTGGTTACGAGGCGGAAGCGGTTGCCCATATCCACGACGGTCGCCGTGATGCCGCGGCCGACCTTGCTCGTGAAGACGAGGCGGGCGGTCAGGGTCTTGCGGATGCCGATGCCGAGCCAGTGGACCTCGAGCTTCGGCTTGCCCGCTGCGATCATCGGGCAGACCTCGAGCATATGGGCCTGCAGGATTGACGAGCGCTCGCCGGCGAAGTTCAGGGTATAGTCCTCGAGGAAGGAACAGCCCTCCGGGAGGCCCTGGCTCATGAACCAGACCGTGCGGTAGAGCGCGGCGGTCTTCCAGTCCCCTTCCGCGCCGAAGCCGTAGCCTTCTTCCATCAGGCGCTGCGACGCGAGGCCCGGAATCTGGTCGAAGCCCATGCCGGAGACCTTGACGTCGACGTCGCCCAAGTCGTCGAAATTCGTCGTGAAGCCCTTCGCGCCGCGGTCGACGAGCAGCGCGCGGAGCGTCAGTTCCGCCTTCGCGGCGTTCCAGATCGCCTGGCGGCCGTCGTCGAAGAGGACCTGCGAGGTATCATAAACCGTATTGTACTTGGCAACGAGCGCGTTCACGTCGGCGTCCTCGATCTGCTTGAAATACTGCAGGACATCGCTGAACGGCACATAATCGACGTGGTAGCCCAGGCGCATCTCCGCCTCGACCTTGTCGCCGTCGGTCACGGCGACGTTGTTCATCTGGTCGCCGATGCGCAGGATCCGCATGTCCTGGGCGTCGGCCCAGGCGGCGGCGACCCGCTGCCAGACCGCGATGCGCGCCAGCGTCTTCGGGTCCTTCCAGTAGCCGACGACGGTCTTGCGGGCCTTGCGCATCCGGGAGAGGATGAAGCCGTACTCGCGGTCGCCGTGGGCGCTCTGGTTCAGGTTCATGAAATCCATGTCCATCGTGTCCCAGGGGATTTCCTCGTTGTACTGGGTGTGGAGGTGGAGCAGGGGCTTGCGGAGCCGCTGCAGGCCGTGGATCCACATCTTCGCCGGGGAGAAGGTGTGCATCCAGGTGATGACGCCGATGCAGCGCGGGTCCGCCTCGGCGCGGGTCATCACGTCCGTCACCTCGGCGGCGGAATTCGCGGTTCCCTTGTAAACCAGCCTGACGGGGAGGATGCCGGAGGCGTTCATCCCGGCCACCATTTCATTGGAATGTCCGTCGACCTGTACGACCGCATCGCCGCCGTAGAGCAGCTGCGCGCCGGTCACGAACCAGACTTCGAAGTTTTCAAATGCCTTGATCATAGCGTTATTGGTGTTTTTTCTGGCCATAGTAGGCACCGGCGCCGTGCTTGCGGTTGTAGTGCTTGTCGATGAGGTAGCGGTTCATCGCAGGAGCGTGGTTGACGATGTCGAGCGAAGAGAGGTGGATCGTCGTGGAGATGAAGGCGATCTTCGCGACCTCCTCCAGGACGACGGCGTTCTCGACCGCGTCGTCGACCGTCTCGCCCCAGGTGAAGGGGCCGTGGTTGCGCACCAGCACGCCGGGCGTCGCAAGCGGGTCGAGGTTGCGGAAACGCTCGACGATGACGCGGCCGGTCTCCATCTCATAGTCGCCGAGGACCTCGTTGCGGCGCATGTCGCGCGTGCAGGGGATGTCGTCGTAGAAGGAGTCCGCGTGGGTCGTGCCGATGTTGGGGATGTCCCGGCCGGCCTGCGCCCATCCGGTCGCGAAGGTCGAATGGGTATGTACGATGCTGCCGATTTTCTGGAATTTACGGTACAGGACGAGGTGGGTCGGGGTGTCCGACGAGGGGTTCAGCGTTCCCTCGACGACCTGGCCGTCCATATCGACGACGACCATGTCCTCCGGCTTCATTTCCGCGAAACTGATCCCGCTGGGTTTGATGACGACCAGCCCGGAAGCGCGGTCGATGGCGGAAACGTTGCCCCAGGTGAATTTGACAAGACCGTGGTCCACGAGGCTCCGGTTGGCGTCGCAAACCTGTTTTTTCAATTCTTCCAACATAAGGTTACCAGAAATAATAATAGAATGCGATGGTCACGGCGAGGATGATGCCCGTGTGGACAAGGTCCCACGTGCCCCAGGAGGCACGGGTCTCGGCCTTCTGCTCCGCCGTCGCCGTTCCGAAGCAGAGGCCCTTGATCTGAGCCGCCTCCGGCGCCCGCGTCACCAGGCTGACGACGATTGCCAGCACGATGCAGAACAGGAAGGTCCATACGCCGAAGACATAGACGTTCATTTCATTGAAAACATAGGTGAAAGCGTTGTGCGCCGTCGGATTCACGATCATCGTCACGAGGCGCGTGAAGCCGAGCAAGAGGCCCGCGATCAGCGTCCACATGCCCGCCTTCGCGGAAGTGCGCTTCCAGCACACGCCGAGCAGGAACACCGCCGCGATCGCCGGCGCCAGGAGGCTCTGGATGCTCTGGATATAGTCGTAGAGGCTCTTCCCCATCGCCTGGATCACGAAGATCCAGAGCACGCCGAACACCACGATGACCGCCGTCGCCATGCGCCCGATATGGACGAGCTTCTTCTCCGGGGTCTCCGGGTGGCGGCGCTTGTAGATGTCGATCGTATAGAGCATCGAGGAGGAGTTGTAGAGCGAGGCCAGCGAGCTCATCAGCGCGGCGAGGATGCCGCAGATCACGACGCCCTTCAGGCCGACGGGCAGCAGCGTGTTCACGAGCATCGGGAACGCGAGGTCGGGATTCTGCAGCGAACCGGTCGCGGCGTCCGGCAGCAGCGCCGCCGCCAGCTGCGCCCCGATCGCCGAATCCGGCTTCTTCGTCAGCGCGAACGCGATCATGCCCGGAATCAGGAACAGGAAGACCGGCAGGAGCTTCAGGTAGGCGCCGAAAATCGTGCCCCGGCGCGCCTCCCGCTGGTTTCGGCCGGAGAGCACGCGCTGGACGATGAACTGGTCGGTACACCAGTACCAGAAGCCGATGATCGCCGAGCCGAACAGCGCCCCGTACCAGGGGAACGCGGTGTCCTGCCCGCTGCGCATCAGCGTCGTCATCGAATCCCCGAGATTATTCACGGGCTGCGCGCCGCAGGTCGCCATCAGCGCGTCCCATCCGCCCAGCTCCCGCAGCCCCAGCCACAGGATCACGAGCGAACCCACGAGCAGGATCGGCGTCTGCAGCACCGACGTCTTCAGCACGGACTCCATGCCGCCGATAATGGTATAAACGGCCGTGATGATCACCAGCGCCAGCGCCGCCACCCAGAAATTGATCCCGAGGAGCGTATTCAGCGCGAGGCCGCCCGCGAGTACCGTCACCGACACCTTCGTCAGCACATAGCTCGCCAGCGACAGATAGGTCAGGATCCCCCGGCTCTCCTTGTTATAGCGTTTTTCCAGGAATTCCGGCATCGTATAGACCATGCTGCGCGAATAGAAAGGCACGAACACCCATCCCAGCAGCAGGATCATCCAGCCCTGGATCTCCCAATGGGCCTGCGCCATGCCGGAGGTCGCCCCGGCGCCCGCAAGGCCGATCAGGTGCTCCGTGCCGATGTTGGAGGCGAAGATGGAGGCGCCGATGGCGATCCATCCCGCCGCGCGCCCGTCGAGGAAATAATCCCCGGAAGTCTCCTTCTTCTTGCGTGCGACATCCCATACGATCCAGACCATCGCGGCGAAGAAAAGGGCGATTACCATCCAGTCCCACGATGCGAGCGAAATGCGGTTCAGGTCCATAGCGGCGGTTTTTCTGTTACAGTCCTATAAATATCAGAAATTTCCCGCACAATCGGAAGCAAAATTTGTTCGCATCAAGTATTTTTCTTACATTTGCAGCCCACTTCTGGATGTAGCGCAGTTGGTAGCGCACCTGGTTAGGGACCAGGAGGTCGCTGGTTCAAGTCCAGTCATCCAGACAAAAGAGAGTCCTGCAATCGCAGGACTCTCTTTTTGCCGGATGACCCTACCACCCCCCTGCACCCCCCAGGGGGAGAAGGGGAAGGTTCCCCTTCCGCTGCTGCGCAGCTATCCCCTCTGTCGGCCGCTCCGCAGCCTCCGTACCCATATTATTGGATATAATAGTGGCGGTAGCCGTGGAGTTTGTCCTGGCCGCCGCGGGTGAAGTCGGGGACTTCGACCGGGGCGCTGCCGTGCTCGATCGAGAGCGCGGAGAGCGGCCCGACGCAGCACCACTCGGCGAGGTCATAGACATCCATGTCGAGCGGCAGGCCGTTGCGGAGGCAATAAATCAGGCGGTAATCCATGATGAAATCCATACCGCCGTGGCCGCCGACGCGCCTGGCCACTTCGCCGATTTCCTTGATCAGCGGATGGGTATAGGTCTCCAGCAGCTGGGCCATCTGGCCCTCCGAGAGGAAGGACTCCCCGTCGTAGCCGTCGGGGAGGTCGACGGCGTCGCCGATCTTGTCAGGGGTGAAGGAATAGCCCTGGCGGGGGTACTTGGTCGCATAGCCGTTCGTGCCCTGGATCTGGTAGAGGCGGCTGTAGGGGCGCGGGGTCATGACGCCGTGCTGGATCTGGATCGTCTTGCCCTGCGCCGTGCGGATCAGCGTCGTCGTATGGTCGCCGTTCATGAAATTGTCGGGGTCGGCGACTTCCGGCTGCACTTTGCGCAGCACCGAGGGTCCCGTGAAGGGGTCCGTGTCCATGGCGACGAGGGTCTTGAGCTGGTCGCCGCGGTGGATGTTGAAGACCTGGCAGACGGGGCCGAAGCCGTGGGTCGGGTAAACGTCGCCGCGATGGGTGCGGTTGAACTCGCTGCGCCAGTGGTTCCAGTACTGGTCCCAGTAGGGGTCGAGGCAGTGGAGATAGGCGCCCTCGCCGTGGAAGATTTCGCCGAAGAGGCCCTGCTGGGCCATGTAGAGCGTATTGAGCTCATAAAAATCGTAGCAGCAGTTCTCGAGCTGGATGCAGTGCTTCCGGGTCCGCTCCGAGGTGTTGATGAGGGCCCAGATGTCCTCCAGCGAGGTCGCGGCGGGCACCTCGATCGCCGCATGCTTCCCGTGCTCCATCGCGTAGAGCGCGACCGGGACGTGGTGGACCCAGTCGGTGCAGATGTAGACCAGGTCGATGTCCCCGCGCTCGCAGAGCTGCTTATAGACCTCCGTGTCGCCGGCATACTCCGCCGCGGCCGGGAACCCCGCCGCCGCCAGCTTCGCCTGCGCCCGGTCCACGCACTCCTGCCGCACATCACAGAGCGCGACGATCTTCGTCCCTTCCATATGGATATAGCGGTCGATCGCGCTGCTGCCCCGCATGCCGAGGCCGACGAAGCCGATGCGGACGGTGTCGATCGCCGGCGCGGCGAACGCGAGCATATCCTCCTGCCCCGCCGGGCGCGCAGGCACATCCGTCGTCAGCGGCAGTCCGGCATTCTTCTTCCCCCCGCAGGACGCGAGCACCAGCAGGGCCACGACAGGCAGCAAAAACAGCAACTTTCTCATAAGGCAGTTATCTTTGTTCAATCCATCCCAAAGCTAACACAAAAAAACCAAAAAAGCCGTATCTTTCAGGCAGATTGACCACCAGAATGCGTCCTATGGAATCCCTCTGCAAGATTGCCGCCCGCTTCGTCCTCGACGGCGAAGCGACCGAAGTCAAACCCCTCGGCGAAGGCTTCATCAACGACACCTACACGGTCGCCCTCGACGGCAACCCCGCGCCCCGCTACATCCTCCAGCGGAAGAACCACCACATCTTCCCCGATGTCCCGGCGATGATGGACAACATCGACCGCGTGACCCGCCACATCAAGACGAAGGTCGCCGACCCCCTCCGCGAAACCCTCACGGTCATCCCGACCCGCGACGGCGCCCTCTGCTACCACGACCCCGACGGCAACTGGTGGGCGATGACCCTCTTCATCCCCGGCACCCGCAGCTACGTCCGCGCCGACACCCCGGAAATGGCCTTCCAGGGCGGCAAGGGCCTGGGCCAGTTCCACCGCCTCGTCTCCGACTTCCACGAGCCCCTCGCCGAAATCATCCCGGGCTTCCACAACCTCCGCTGGCGCTTCCGCCAGTGGGATGAAGCCCTGCGCCGGGATGCGGCCGGCCGCGTCAAGGACCTCGCGGAAGAAATCAGCTGGATCGAGTCGCGCCGCGACCGCATCCTCGCCTTCCACGCCCTGACCGAAGACGGAACCCTCCCCCGCCGCGTGACCCACAACGACACGAAAATCAGCAACTTCCTCTTCAACGAGAGCGACGGCTCCCTCCTCTGCGCGATCGACCTCGACACCCTGATGAGCGCAACCCTCCTCAACGACGTCGGCGACGCCCTCCGCTCCTACACCAACACCGGCGAAGAAGACGACCGCGACCTCTCCCGCGTCTCCATGTCCGAGGAAATGCTCCATGCATACCTCGACGGCTACCGCTCCGAAATGGACCCCTTCCTGACCCCCGCCGAGCGCGACAACCTCGCATTCAGCGGCATCTACATCACCTTCGAACAACTCCTCCGCTTCCTCATGGACTACATCGACGGCGACACCTACTACAAAATCAAATACCCGGAGCACAACCTCATCCGCGCCCGCGCCCAGCACCACCTCCTCCGCTCCATGGAGTCCTCCCTCCGCTAATCCCCCCCTCCCCCACCATCAACGGCGAAAGCAGAAAGAACCTTTTTTCTGAGGCGGCGTTTTTTCGACGATCTCAGGAAAAAGGTTCTTTCTGCGGCGGGAACGAGGCGGCGGGAGACTATGATTCCCGGAAACTGTGCCACCCTCGGCGTCATAAGAGGGAGG
>JAFRVZ010000020.1 GCA_017438265.1 Bacteroidales bacterium | reverse complement strand
GGTTCAGGCGGGCGAACTCGTACTGGTGGCTCGGGAAAATGCCGAGGGTCTCGATGAACCAGTCGTAGAGGGGACGGTGGACGTCGAATTCGAGGGTGCAGATCGAGTGGGTGATGTGCTCGATCGAGTCGCACTGGCCGTGGGTATAGTCGTACATCGGGTAGATGCACCACTTGTCGCCGGTGCGGTGGTGGGAGGCGTGCTTGATGCGGTAGAGGATCGGGTCGCGGAACATCATGTTCGGGTGGGCCATGTCGATCTTGGCGCGGAGCACCTTTTCGCCGTCGGCGTACTTGCCGGCCTTCATCTCACGGAAGATGCGGAGGTTCTCCTCGACGCTGCGGTTGCGCCAGGGGGAATCCTTGCCGGGGGTCTCGACGGTGCCGCGGTTCGCGCGCATCTCCTCGACGGTCTGGTCGTCCACATACGCCAGGCCGCGTTCGATCAGCTGTTCCGCCCATTCGTAGAGCTGGTCGAAGTAGTCGGAAGCATAGAGTTCCTTCTCCCACTGGAAACCGAGCCAGTGGATGTCCTCCTTGATTGCGTCGACGTACTCCGTATCCTCCTTGGTCGGGTTCGTGTCGTCGTAACGGAGGTTCGTCTTGCCGCCGTACTTCTGGGCAAGGCCGAAATTGATGCAGAGGCTCTTGGCGTGGCCGAGGTGGAGGTAGCCGTTCGGTTCCGGAGGGAAACGGGTCAGGATGGATTCGTATTTTCCGGACTTCAGGTCGTTCTCGATGATTTCCTCGAGAAAATTCAGCTTCTTGACTTCTTCTTCCATGGGGTGAAATTTCAAACCTGCGAATTTACAACAAATCCCCTTTATTTCAGATAATCACGGATAAAATTCATCCGCTGGGGGTAGATGGTTTCCCGCCACTGCGCATGGAGCGGCCCGGAGGGCTCGTGGTGGGGGCGGTAGGGGCAGGTCAGGACGTGGACCGGTCCCTTCACGCCGTTGATGCCGGCGAAGACGCCCGCGGCGGGACAGGTCATGTCGATCAGGCCGATCTCCACGCAGATCTCCGCCTTTGAGCCGCGCAGCAGCTGCGCCACGTCGAAGTACGGGGCCACCTGTCCGACCGCCGGATTCTCCGGATCGATCTCGTGGGGCTGCGGCCAGCCGCTGCGACGGCCCGCCTGATAGCCGCCCAGGTCCACCATCGCCGGGACGATCAGCACGGCCGCGCCGACGCGCTTGTCCAGTCCGGCCATCGCCGCGGCCTGCGCGCCGCCCTGACTCTCCCCCATCGTCATCACGCGCTTCCCGTCCCAGGACGGATCGCTGCAGAGGAAATCCAGCGCGCGCACGGCCCGCAGGAACATCCCCCGGAAGAAATAGCTCTCCCGGTCCGTGATCTTCCGGACGCTGTAGTCCTTGTATTCGCCGGCTTCGAGGGCCTTGTAATAATCCTCTTCCCGGCCGTTCTCCATGCCGAGGGCGTTGATGTCGAAGGCGATCGCACCGCCGCCCCAGCCCGCGCACTGCAGGGCCTGGGAGACGTGGGAGCGGCACCAGTCGCCGGCCACGCCGGCGGCGCGGGTATACAGCACGGCCGGCAGCGAGTGCGGCGCGGCGCCCTTCGGCTTCGCGAGATAGCCGCGGACGGGATAGCCGCTGGCCCCGCAGCTGATCTCCACGTCCCAGCACTCGAACTTCTCCGCGTTCTCCCCTTCCAGCGGGACCGGCGTCAGCCGGACGTCCATCTTCTCGCGGCGCATCGCGCGGATCTGCTTCTTCCAGTACTTCCGCAGGCCGCGGGGGGCGTCGAAGCCCGGCCGGAAGTCCTCATCGCCGCAGATGAAGCCGGTCTCATAGCGCTCCCGCGGGTTTTCCGGGTCCGAGAGCGTCACGATGACGGCGGTCGGCACGTCGTAAGACCCGCGCAGGAGCGTCTGCGTCCCCTCCGAGAGGCGGACAGGTTTCGATTCGCCCCGGTTGCCGTTCACGGTCAGGGTCAGGTTCCAGGTCTTCGCCTGGTCCGCGCGGACCGAGACGGTCACCGGTTCATGGACCCGGAAACGGCCGTCGGCACGGTCCAGGGACAGCGCGAGCCGCGGCGCGGCGGTCTGGGCATACAGGGAGGCTGCGACAAAGAGAAGCAGGAACGGGAAGAATAGCTTTTTCATGGTTTATTTCGTATTTTTGCCGAACGAATATACGCTTTTTCTATGATAAAGTCAATGACAGGATACGGCAAGGCGGAAGCCCTGCTCGCCGCCGGAAAGCTCACCGTCGAGATCCGGTCCCTCAACGCCAAGAACGCGGAAATCAGCCTCAAGACCTCCCTGCTGCCGAAAGACAGGGAAATGGAAGTGCGCCGGATGCTCTCCGAGCGCCTGCGCCGCGGCACGATCGACCTCTTCCTGAACTGGGAGCCCAACGCGGGCGCCTCCGCCCGGGCGCTGAACCTCGACGCCGCGCGCGCCTACTACAGCCAGCTGCTGGAGCTGCGCCGTTCGCTGCCGGGCTGCACCGACCCGGAAGAGGGCACGCCTGACACGCTCCTCGCCGCGCTGCTCCGCCTGCCGGACGTCGCGGACGCGAAGAAGGCCGAGGTCATCGGCGAGGCCGAATGGCCGCTCGTGGCGAAGGCCATCGACGAGGCCGTTGCGATGCTGGAGCACTTCCGCGAGACGGAAGGCGCCGCCCTGTACAGGGACGTGACCGCCCGCGTGCAGAGCATCCTGGACCTCTATGAAGAAGTGGACAAATACGACCCTGAGCGGATCGAGACCGTGAAGGCCCGCATCCTGAAGAACCTCGAGAACCTCGGCGTCAAGGCCGACAAGGAGCGCTTCGAGCAGGAACTGGTCTATTACATCGAGAAACTGGACATCAACGAGGAGCGCGTCCGCCTGCGACAGCACTGCCGCTACTTCCTCGAGACCATCGACACGGAGCCCGAGCCGGGCAAGAAGCTCGGTTTCATCATCCAGGAAATGGGCCGCGAGATCAACACGACGGGATCAAAAGCGAACCACGCCCTGATCCAGAAGGCCGTGGTCCGCATGAAAGACGAGCTCGAGAAGATCCGCGAGCAGTCGCTCAATATCCTTTAGCGCACTTTCAGCACGCCCATCTGAAGCCCCCATTCGCCGTCCTGCACGATCGGGACGGCTTTTCCGTCCAGGTCGGTCCGGTACACGATGTCCTTCAGGAAGGTATGGGAGTGGCCGCCGACGACGAGGTCGACGTTCCGGGCCTGCGGGACCAGGCCGGTGTCGTTGATGCCGGGCTCGCCGGAAAAGCCGATATGGGTCAGCGCGATGACGAGGTCACATTTCTCCTCTTCCTTCAGGTACTTCGCCCATTGGTTCAGGACTTCGACCGTGTCGAAACGCGGAAGCCGGTCCGCGATTTCGCGGGAGACGACGCGCGTGATGTCGGTCAGCAGGCCGATGATGCCGATTTTCATCCCGGCCTTCTTCACGATGGCGTACGGGGTGATGTACTTGCCCGCCTCGAAAGGCGAGAAGTCGTAGTTGGCGCAGACGACGGGGCATTTCAGCGACGACAGGCGGCGGGCCAGCTCTTCGAGGCCGTTGTCGAACTCGTGGTTGCCGAGGGTCACGCAGTCGTAGCCCATCGCGTTGATCACGTCGATCTCGATGTCGCCGTGCAGTTCCGTAAAGTACGACGTACCCTGGCTGAAATCGCCGGCGTGGAGAAGCAGGACATTCCGCTTCCCGTCCGCACGGCGGACGCTGTCGACGAACGCCGCCCGCTCCACGACGCCGCCGAGGCCGGCATTCCTGCCGGCGCGGACGGGATCGAGGTGGCTGTGGGTATCGTTCACGTGGACGACCGTGAGGGTCTTCTGGGCGGAGGCGCCGAGGCAGAGGGCCGCGGCGGCCAGGACAAGGATCAGCTTTCTCATAAGATCACGACCCTCCCGTCGGTATGGTATTCCACCGGTTTTCCCTCGGCGGTCAGCCGCCGCACATACGGCAGCATCACGTCGATGATCATCTTTTCCGTATCAATCAGTTCCACGGCGTTGCGGGCCAGCGAGAGGCCGTCACCGCCGTCCAGCAGGAAGGAAATCGTCGCCAGGCCGTAGACCTTCCCGTCGTCGAGGGGTTCACCCCCGACCGTGACCTCCTGCAGCTCCCGGTCCTTGATCACCAACTTCACGCCGCCGACCGCCTGGACGCCGTTCGCGGCCATCTGCCCGAACCAGTAGCGCAGGTCCGCCCCCTTCAGGGCGATGTAGCACAGGCTGTTCTTGAACGGGAACATCGAAAGGACGTCGTCCTTGATCACGGGGCCGGCGTAAAAGTCCGTGCGGATGCCGCCGAAGTTCGTGATTCCGACATCCACCTTCCGTCCGGTCAGTTCCTCCGTCGCCCGCATCAGTTCGTCGATGAACCAGTTCGAGAGCTCCGACTCCGGCCGGCGGGCGCTCATGTCGCGCGTCGCATAGCCGATGACCTCCTTGACGGAGGACATCACCTCCTGCGCGTCGATCATGACCTTCGCGACGGCGGGCGTCGCGCCGCGGCGGAACACGCGCCCGTTCGGGGCGACGTACTTCCGGCCCCGGATCTCGCCCAGGGCTTCCCGGACATTGTCCGCGTTCGGCGAGGTGACACCCGTCCGGGTGCCGTCCATCCGCGTCTGCGTCCAGGAGAAGCTGCGCTCCTGGGCGCGGAGCGCGCCGGCGCAGAGGAGCGCCAGCGCGACCGCGGCCGCTACTTTTGCTTTAACCATTTCCAGAGGTCTTTCCAGGTGGACTTCTTGCCGAACATCAGGATGCCGACCTTGTAGATCTTGGCGGACAGCCAGGCGCAGAGGGCGAAGGTCGCGACAAGCAGGGCGATCGAGACGGCATACTCCCAGCCCGGGACGCCGAAAGGCGTACGCGCCAGCATCACGATCGGCGACGTGAACGGGATCATCGACCCCCAGAAGGCGATCGAGGAATCCGGCGCGTTGAAGGCGTAGATCGCGATGAAGTAGCCGATCATCAGCGGGATTGTGACCGGCAGCTGGAGCTGCTGCGTATCCCCTTCGTTCTCCACGGCGGAGCCGATGGCGGCGAACAGGGACGCATACAGCATATATCCGAAGATGAAATAGACGATGAAGATCAGGATGAACTTGCCGATCGGCAGGCTGCCGAGGGTCGTCAGGACGACGCCGAGTTCGTCCGGCTCCGCGCCGGCGACCGCCGTCACGGCCGAGGCGTCCACGCCCATGCCCTGGACCATTTCCGTCGGGTTGTCACCCATCGAGGCCAGCAGGTCCTTGCCCATGAAGCTGCTGCCGACGGCGACGATCGCGCCGGTCAGCACGATCCAGAGGACGAACTGGGTCAGGGCGACGAGGGCGATGCCGATGATCTTGCCGAACATCAGTTCCGTGGCCTTCACGGAGCTGACGAGCACTTCGACGACGCGGCTCGCTTTCTCCTCGATCACGGCGGACATGACCATGCCGCCGAAGAGCGTGATGAAGAGGAAGAGCACGAGGCCCAGGATCATCGAAAGGATGGCATAGACGCCGGTCTCGGAGACGGTCTCCTTGCCCTCGTCGTCCATCGTATAGGACATCAGCTTGATGTCCGGACGGACGCTGGCGAGGATCTCGCTCAGGCCTTCGATGTTGTAAGACTGGATCCGGTAATCTTCCAGGGCGTCATTGACGCGGCGGTTGATGCTGCTGACCATCTCCATTCCGAGCGGCTTCTTCGAAGTCAGGTCGGCGGTGACGAGGTTGTCGGCGGTCAGCGCGGAAATCACGAGGACCGCGTCGAGGCCGGACTCGGCCATCGTGGCCTTCAGGGCCTCGGGGTCGGCGCCGGAGCAGTCCGTATAATCAATGGTGTCCGTGTCCTCGAGGTACGGGAGGACGATTTCGGAGCGGTCCACGACGCCGATGGTCTTGACCTTCTCCTTGGAGGTCATCATCAGCAGCATCGGCACGAGGCAGAGGGCCGCCATCAGGATCGGGACGACGAAGGTCGTGATGAGAAAACTCTTTTTCTTGACGCGGTTGAGATATTCGCGCCGGATGATGATGCCAATGTTCTTCAGGTTCATAGCTGGCCCTCCCCTGTTACGAGTTTGATAAAGATGTCGTTCATGCGCGGCATCAGCTCCTTGTAGGAATTGATGGTCACGCCTTTCTCCACGTAGCGGCGGAGCGTCGCGTTCGGCGATTCGTCCGCGTCGGTCGACAGGACTTCCGTGTGGCGGCCGTCCGCGTCGGTGTAGACCAGTTCGACGTTGTTGTTGCCGTAGCGGCGGCGGATGTCTTCGACGCCGCCGGTGATGACGAGGCGGGACTGGTTGATCAGGGCGATTTCGTCGCAGAGCTCCTCGACCGATTCCATGTTGTGGGTCGAGAGGACGATGGTCGCACCCTCGTCCCGCAGGCGGAGAATCTCCTTGCGGATAATGTCCGCGTTGACGGGGTCGAAGCCGGAGAAGGGCTCGTCGAGGATGAGGAGGCTGGGTTTATGGACCACGGTCGTGATGAACTGGAGCTTCTGGGCCATGCCCTTGGAGAGCTCCTCGACTTTCTTCTTCCACCAGTCCTGGATGCCGAAGCGGACGAACCACTGCTTCAGGGCCGCCTGCGCGTCGCGCGCGCTCATTCCCTTCAGCTGGGCCAGGTACATCGCCTGGTCGCCGACCTCCATCTTGCGGTAGAGGCCGCGCTCCTCAGGCATGTAACCGATCTTTTCGACGTCCGACTGCGTGATGGGGCGGCCGTTGAAAAAGACCTCCCCCGCGTTGGGGATCGTGATCCGGTTGATGATGCGGATCAGGGTCGTCTTTCCCGCGCCGTTCGGGCCGAGGAGGCCGAAGATCCTGCCTTCCGGAATCTCGAGCGAGACATTGTCCAGCGCGACTTTTTCCCCGAAGCGTTTCGAGACGTTCCTACATTCAATTAATGCCATAGTTATCTAAATGTTAAGTAATTTCGTCACAAGTTCGATCAGGATCTCCCCGGGAGGGGTGTCGGGCCCGATGCCGCCGCCCTTGCCCTTGTAGTCGTATTCGCAGAGCAGGGAGACCGCAGCCATCGCTTTCCGGAGCGGATAATTCCGCACGGCGGTGTCATACTCCCGGAAGAAGTAGGGGTTCACGCCCAGCGCGCGGGCCTTCTCCCCGGGATCGGGGCTGCCGCCTTTCTCCAGCAGGGCCTCATAGCGGAGGATGCGGTAGAAATGGGTAAAGAGGGCGCTCGCGGCCATCGGCATCGCAAAGCGGGCGGAGGTCCCGAGGTGGGAGGCGATGCGCAGCGCATCCGTGCGGTTGCGGAAGGAGAGGGCCTTCGTGAGCTCGAAGATGCTGAACTCGCGGCTGACGCCGACATTCTTCTCGACATCTTCGACGCTGACCGCCGCCGCGCCTTCCGGCAGGTTCTTCCGCAGCTTGTCGGTCTCGGAGGCGATGCGGGCGAGGTCGGCGCCGGTCGATTCTGCGAGCAGGCGCGCGGCCTGCGGGTCGATCTGCAGCCCGAGGGAGGCGTAGTAGCGCTGGATCCAGTCCGGGAGCTCGTAGTCACGGATTGCGGGCGACTCGAGCACCGCACCGATCTTCGTGACGGACTTGTAGAGCGCCTTGCGCTTGTCGACGCTCGCGCCGTGGAGACAGATGACGAGGACGGTCGAGTCCAGGGGCTTCTCGCAATAGAAGGCGAGCTTTTCGACGTCCTTCATCAGCTGGGCCTCCTTCAGGACGACGAGCACGCGGCCGCCGAACATCGAGTAGCCGCGGGCGGCCGTGATCACGGTCTCGGCGTCCGTGTCGGCGCCGTAGAAGACGAACTGGTCGAAATCCCGGGCGTCCTCCTCGACGGCGTTCTCCAGGATCGCGTCGCAGACCCGGTCGGGATAATACGGCTCATCCCCCATCAGCAGGTAAACCGGCTTGAAGACGCCGCTGCCGATTTCCCGGATGAGCTCCCGGCTGAGAGACTCTGCATTGATTCCCGTTTTTGCCATAATACAATTTACAAAAATAACAAAAATCCGTATCTTTGGATGAGAACCACAACACGAAACGAAATGAAAAGACTGTTCCTCCTCCTGTCGGCGATCCTGCTCGGCATCGGCGCGAGCGCCCAGGACGCGACGGTGCGCGTCCACGAAGGCGGTACCGGCACCCTGATTCCGAAAGAAATCTACGGCCAGTTCTCCGAGCACCTCGGCAGCTGCATCTACGGCGGCCTCTGGGTCGGGAAGGACTCCCCCATCCCGAACGAGGACGGTTACCGCCTCGACGTGCTGGAAGCCCTGAAGAAGCTCCAGGTCCCCGTCCTGCGCTGGCCGGGCGGCTGCTTCGCCGACGACTACCACTGGATGGACGGCATCGGCCCCCAGGCGCAGCGCGCCTACATCTCGAACAACAACTGGGGCGGCACCCTCGAGGACAACAGTTTCGGCACCCACGAGTTCCTGAACCTCTGCGAGAAACTCGGCTGCGAGCCCTACATCAGCGGCAACGTCGGCAGCGGCTCCGTCGAGGAAATGGCCAAGTGGGTCGAATACATGACTTCCGACGCGAAGAGCACGATGGCCGACCTGCGGCGCGCGAACGGCCGCGAGGAGCCCTGGAAGGTCAAGTACTTCGGCGTGGGCAACGAGGCCTGGGGCTGCGGCGGCAACATGACGGCCCAGTACTACGGCGATGTGTACCGCCGCTACGCGACCTACCTGCGCAACTATGGCGGGAACCGCCTCTACAAAGTCGCCAGCGGCGCCTCGGACGGCGACTACGTCTGGACCGAGACCCTGATGAAGAACGTCGGGAACCGGATGAACGGCCTCTCGCTCCACTACTATTCGGTCATCAACTGGAATGACAAGGGCTCCGCGACCGACTTTACGGACACCCAGTACTACGACATCCTCTCGAAGACCCTCGGCATCGAGCCGATCCTGCGGCGCCACATCGAAATCATGGACCGCTACGACCCCCAGCGCCGCGTCGCCCTGCTCGTCGATGAATGGGGCACCTGGTTCAACGTCGAGCCCGGCACCAACCCCGGCCACCTCTTCCAGCAGAGCACGATGCGCGACGCGGTCGTCGCCGCCCTGAACCTCGACCTCTTCCACAAATACACGGACCGCGTCAAGATGGCCAACATCGCCCAGATCGTGAACGTCCTCCAGTCGATGATCCTCACGCGCGGCGCCGAGATGGTCCTGACCCCGACCTACCACGTCTTCGAGATGTACAAGGTCCACCAGGATGCCGAATACCTCGCCTCCGAAACCATCTGCGGCCACATCGACACGCCGCAGGCGAAGCGCCCCGGCTACGGCCCCGTCCCCGAGGTCGACGCGACCGTCTCCCGCAAGGACGGCGTCCTGAACGTCTCCCTCGTCAACACGGACCTGCATCGCGAGAAAAAGGTCCTCGTCAGCTTCGACAAGGAGGGCGCCGTCTCGAAGGTCCTCTCCGCCCGCATCCTGACCTCCGGCGACGTCCGCGACCACAACGACTTCGGCGCGGCGCCGAAGGTCGCCCCGAAAGCCTTCAACGGCTGCAGGCTGACCCGGAAAGGCATCGAAGTGACCCTTCCGCCCTGCAGCATCCTCGTCCTCTCCGCACAATGATCAACCAACGCAATATGAAAAAACTCCTTCTTTCCATCCTGCTTCTCGCCGCCGGCGCAGGCGCCTTCGCCCAGCCCCGGGCGCTTGACACGACCCCGCCCCTCCGGCTCGACACCAAGAACATGACCCTGCTGCTTTCCGCCCGGGAAGGCCAGGCGCTCCGGTACGTCTATCTGGGCGAACGGCTGTCGGACAAGGATCTCGCCGGCGTGCGCTACGCCGGTGCGCTGAACGCCGAAGTCTACCCCGCCTACGGCCAGCGGACGATGCAGGGCGACGCGGTCGCCGTGACCCACGGGGACGGCAACATGAGCCTCGAACTGCCCGTCCGGGAAATCCGGACGGAGGAGACGCCCGACGCAACCCTGCTCCGCGTCGAGACGAAAGACCCCCTGTATGAATTCTATGTAACGATCTTCTTCAAGGCCTGGAAGGACGTCGACATGATCGAGACCTGGACCGAGCTGCGCTCCGGCGAGAAGAAGCCGGTGACCCTGCGCCGCTTCGACTCCGCCGCCCTTCCGATCCGCGTCGGCGACGTCTGGGCCAGCCACCTCTACGGCACCTGGGCCAACGAAGGCCGCCTCGTGCAGGAGCCCCTCACGCGCGGGACGCTGAAGATCGAGAACAAGGACGGCGTCCGCAATTCCCATACTTCCCACGCGGAGGTGATGTTCTCCCTGGACGGCAAGCCGCAGGAGAACAGCGGCACGGTCCTCGGCGCCGCCCTCTGCTACAGCGGCAACTTCCACCTGGAAGTCATCACCGGCGACTCGGACTACCACCGCTTCCTCGCCGGCATCTCCCCCGACAACAGCACCCTGACCCTCTCCAGGGGCGAATCCTTCCGCACCCCGGAACTGGCCTTCACCCTGAGCACGGAAGGCCTGAGCGGCGCCTCGCGCAACTTCCACGACTGGGCCCGGGCCCACCGCATCGCCCACGGCGACAAGGAGCGCAAGATCCTCCTCAACAGCTGGGAGGGCGTCTATTTCGACATCAATGAAGCCGGGATGGACCAGATGATGGGCGACATCGCCGCGATGGGCGGCGAGCTCTTCGTGATGGACGACGGCTGGTTCGGCGACAAGTATCCGCGCAAGAACGACTCCAGTTCGCTCGGCGACTGGGTCGTCGACCGGAACAAGCTCCCGCACGGCATCCAGTGGCTCGTGGACGCCGCCGGCCGCCACGGCATCGACTTCGGCATCTGGATCGAGCCCGAGATGGCGAACACCGTCTCCGAGCTCTACGAAAAGCACCCCGACTGGATCATCAACGCCCCGGACCGCAGCGTGGTCCAGGGTCGCGGCGGCACCCAGGTCGTCCTCGACCTCGGCAACCCGGCCGTCCAGGACTACGTCTTCCGGATCGTGGACGACCTGATGACGCAGTACCCCGGCATCAAGTACATCAAGTGGGACGCGAACATGAACGTCTCCAGCCACGGCAGCAGCTACCTCAAGGCGGACCGGCAGTCGGAACTCTACATCCGCTACCACCAGGGCTTCGCCGCCGTCTGCGACCGCATCCGTGCGAAATACCCGGACCTGACGATCCAGGCCTGCGCGAGCGGCGGCGGACGCGCCAACTACGGCGTCCTCCCCTGGTTCGATGAATTCTGGGTCAGCGACAACACCGACGCCCTCCAGCGCATCTATATGCAGTGGGGCACCTCCTACTTCTTCCCGTCCATCGCGATGGCCTCCCACATCAGCGCCGTCCCGAACCACACCGTCTACCGCGTCACGCCCCTGAAGTACCGCATCGACGTCGCGATGAGCGGCCGCCTCGGCATGGAACTCCAGCCCAAGGATATGACGCCGGAGGAAATCGCCCAGTGCAAGCAGGCCATCGCCGAGTACAAGCAAATCCGCCCGACCGTCCAGTTCGGAGACCTGTACCGCCTCGTATCCCCGTACGACAACCGCGGCATCGCCTCGCTGATGTACTGCGCCAAGGACAAGTCCGAGGCCGTCTTCTACTGGTGGCGCATCGAGAACTTCTATGACAGCCACTTCCCGCGCGTGAAGATGGCCGGCCTCGACCCGGACCGGATGTACACGGCCTACGAGCTCGACAAGGCCCCGGGCCAGCGCCCGCTCTCCTTCGAAGGCAAGTCCTTCAGCGGCGCCTTCCTGATGGCGAACGGCCTCGAGATGCCCGGCGGCTTCTCCAGGGACCTGACGGGCTACGCCAGCCGCGTGCTGCGTCTCGTTGCAGAATAGTTTAATTATCCATCCGATATGAGAAGAATCACCCTCATCCTCGCGGCCGTCCTTACGGCCGGCCTGTGCTTCGCCCAGGGCCAGCAGCGCCCGGCGAATCCGAATGCAACCCTCCGTTCCGTCGTCGCCAACCCCGACGGGACGACAACCTTCAGCATCTACGCCCCGCAGGCTTCCTCCGTCTCCCTCGGCGGCGACCTCGCCGCAGTCCGCCCGGTCTTCACCAAGGCCGACAACGGCGTCTGGAGCGCGACGGCGAAGGTCCCGACCGACGCCTACCGCTACACCTTCGTCGTGGACGGCGTCCAGGTCGTCGACCCCCGCACGCCGGGCTATGCCGGCATCCGCCCGGTCGCCAGGGTCACGAACGGCGAGAACATCTTCTGGGCCCGCCGCGACGACGTCCTCCACGGCGCCGTCTCCTGCATCTACTACAAGTCCACGACGACCGGGTCGACCCGCCGGATGCACGTCTGGACGCCCGCCGGCTATGAAGCCGCCGGCAAGGCCCTGCCGGTCTTCTACCTGATCCACGGCGGCGGCGACTCCGACGCCGACTGGCCCGGCATCGGCTGCGCCGGCGACATCCTCGACAACCTCCTCGCCGACGGGAAGATGGTCCCGATGGTCGTCGTCTTCCCGGACGGCGGCATGGACACGGACCGGTTCGTCGACGAGCTCGTGAAAGACATCAAGCCCTACATCGAGAAGAACTACAAGGTCCGGAAGGGCGCGAAGAACACCGCCCTCGCCGGCCTGTCGATGGGCGGCCTCGAGACCCTCAACCTCTTCCTGGCCCACCCCGACATGTTCGGCTACATCAACGTGATGTCTTCCGGCTGGTTCACCAACAATGCCGAGATGAACGAGAAGGGCGCCGCCCGCCTCAAGGTGATCGCCCCGGTCCTCAACAAGACCGCGAAGGTCCTGAAGTTCACGATGGGCGGCCCCGCCGACATCGCCTATGCCAACTGCAAGAACATGCTGACGTTTTTCGACGCCGCCGGCATCAACTACAGCTACAGCGAAATGGACGGCGGCCACTCCTGGCACGTCTGGCGCTACGACCTCGCCGCCTTCGCCCCCGTCCTCTTCAAATAGCCTTCCGGCTCCCACCCTAAAAGTAAAAAGGCCTGCGATGATTCGCCGGCCTTTTTTGTGGAGATGGGCGGAGTCGAACCGCCGTCCAAACAACGCACCGAAGTGCTTTCTACACGCTTATCCTTCCTTTGGTTGTCGGCGGCAGCCTGCCGGAGGGCGGGCGAACTGACGCTTATCCTTTGGGTCTTGGCGGAGTTGAAAGGAGTCCCTCCGTGCATCCGGTTTGAATGATACCCCGGGCTCCAGGCATAACCGGCGGAAAGCTGGCGGGATATACGTCAGTGCCGCAGCCTTGGCGGCGCTGATTAATGCTGAATCCGACTACGGATTAGCAAGCGTAAGAATAGTTGTAGTTGCCTACTAATTTTTTGAGAACTGGGATTAACGGGCCAATCCTCCACGCCCGGCGTGCTTACAGTCCGACATCATTGCTGTCAAAACCAGTACATCCCCATATTTGGTCCTGCAAAGATAATTCACCTCCACCGATTCTGCAATAGGAGGCGGAAGGCATAGTTTCGGCTGAAACCTGTGGCCGCCCGCGGCCTCATGAGCGGGAGGGGCCCACAAGCGTAGCGCAGTGGGAGGGACGAGCGGTCGAAGACCGCGAAGGGTTTCAGCCGAACTATGCCTTCCGGCGGCGAGGGGATGGGGATTATTTCAGGAAGGCGAAAAAGACGGCGAGGACGAGGCACCCGAAGGCGGCGAGGTGGTTCCAGTGGAAGGGCTGGCCCTGGAAGAGGAAGTGGACGATGAGGGTGAAGACGCTCAGGGAGATGGCTTCCTGGATCACCTTGAGCTGCATGAGGTTGAAGGGGCCACCGTTGCCGACGAAGCCGATGCGGTTGGCGGGGACGGTGAGGCAATACTCGAAGAAGGCGATGCCCCAGGAAAGCAGGATGATGAGGATGAGCGGCCAGCCGGTCGAGATTTTCATTTCCTGCAGTTTGAGGTGGCCGTACCAGGCGAATGTCATGAAGATGTTCGAACAGACGAGCATCAGGATGGTCCAGATTCCTTGCATGATTGTATCTCCACAAAAAAGTCCGCAAAGATACACTTTTCATCAGAAAAACAGATATACTGTTTTTTCTTTATCTTTGTAGTATTATGAAACGAATCTTACTACTTGCGGCGGCGCTGCTGGCAGCGCTCGGCCTGAACGCCCAGGACAAGGTCACGAAAGCCATCCTGGAGCTCGGACGTACGGACAACCGTACGATGGTTTATGAGGAATACATTTCCCGCAACATCGGCGGGCGCCTCGTGGGAACGCACATGCTGAACCACGCCGAGGACTGGGTCGCGGAGCAGTTCCGCGCGATGGGCCTCGAGGTCCGCGTGCAGGAAGCCGTCACGATCGGCGTCGGCTTCGACCGCGGCCCTTGGTTCGGCCGTGTCCTCAACGAAGACGGCATGGTCCTCCATTTCGGCACGCCGGCCTACACCGCCGGGACCGCCGGCCCGCAGAAGGGCCGCGCCATCCTCGAGCCGAAGACCCAGCGGGATTTCGACCGGGTCAAGGGCGCCCTGAAGGGTTCCTGGGTCCTGCTGGACACGGGCCCGGCGAACGGCCTCGCCATCGACGCCAGCGCGAAGGCGGACTCCACCCGCGCGGCGCAGCTCGCGGAGGGGAAGGACGCCGTCGTCCCGATGTACCGCCAGATGGTGGACGCCGGCGTGCTCGGCTTCATCCGCCCCGGCAAGCTCCCGATGCAGGTCCTCTACAACCGGGCGATGTGCTTCGACCTGACGATGGACAGCCTCCCGACCGCCTGTGACATCATCCTCGACGAGCACCAGTTCGCCAGAATCCGCGAGAAGGTCGCCGACCGCCAGGAAGTCCTCCTCGAGTTCGACATCCGCAACCACTTCTTCCCCGGCCCGATGAAGCACCACAACATCATCGGCATCCTGAAAGGTACGAAATATCCGGACGAGTACGTCCTGATGGGCGGCCACCTGGACGCCTATGACATCGCGACCGGCTCGACCGACGACGGCCAGGGCGTCAGCGTCACGATGGGCGCCGCCCGGCTGCTGACCGCCGCCGGCGCGAAACCGAAGCGCTCGATCATGTTCTGCATCTGGACCGGCGAGGAGTACGGCCTGCTCGGATCGAAATTCTTCGTCCAGAACAAGACCGTCCCCTGGAACAAGATTTCGAATTATTTCAACCGCGACGGAGGCCCGCTCGCCGCGACCGGCATTTCCGTCCCGCCGGCGATGTATGACGATTTCATGAAGGCCTGCGAGCCGCTCTTCGACTACAACCCGGAGATCCCGTTCTCCGTCGTGAAACGGCAGGGCGAGCCGCGGCCGCGGCCGACGACCGCCGGCGGCTCCGACCATGCCTATTTCGCGATGAACGGCGTCCCGACGGTTTCCTTCAGCGAGACCGACCCCTTCGGCACCGACTTCATCTACCGGGATATCTGGCATACCGAAGACGACCTCTTCGACAAGATCATCCCCGCCTACCTGGAGCACTCCGCCGTCGTCCAGGCCGTCACGGCCTACGGCATCGCCAACCTCGACCATCTCCTCTCGCGCGAAGGCCTGTACAAGGAATAACATGGCAGCCAGCACCGTCCGGGACCCGCTCCGCCGCAAGGAGGTCGCCCGCACGCCCGAAGAGGAAGTGCGGCAGTGGTTCATCGGCGTCCTGCGGGACGCCGCGGGCGTGCCGGAACACATGATGGGCAGCGAGGTCGCGCTGCGCTACGGCGCGGCCGGCAAGCGCTACCGGGCGGACATCGTGGTCTACGGCCGCGACGCGGCGCCGGTGGCGGTCGTCGAGTGCAAGCGGCCGGAAGTCGCGCTGAGCGCGGAAGTCCTGCGGCAGGCGCTGCGCTACGATATGGTGCTGAGCATAGGCTATATGCTGATTACCAACGGGAAAGAGACCCGGTGCTACAAGCGCGAAGGCGATGGCGTCGTCGCGCTTGACCGGCTCCCCCCATACGAAGAATTATGCAGACGATAACGGAAGGATACCTCGACCGGCCTGTATTCAGGATCGTTTCCGAGACCGCGCGGGAGATGGGCGTACGTGCGTTCGTCATTGGCGGCTACGTGCGCGACTGTTTCCTCGGCCGCGCCGGCAACGACATCGACATCGTCGTCGAGGGCAGCGGGATGGAACTTGCGCTGGCCGTGGGCAGGAAAGTCCACGCCAAGGTCTCCCTGTTCAAGAATTTCGGGACGGCGATGCTCCATTTCCAGGGTGACGAGGTCGAATTCGTCGGCGCCCGGAAGGAGTCCTACCGCCGCGAGTCGCGCAAGCCCATCGTCGAGGACGGCACCCTCGAGGAGGACCAGCTGCGCCGCGATTTCACGATCAACGCGATGGCCTTCAGCCTCCAGCAGGAGAACTTCGGGGAGCTCGTGGACCCGTTCGGCGGAATCCGCGACCTCGCGGATGGCATTATCCGGACCCCGCTCGACCCGGACCAGACCTACTCGGACGACCCCCTGCGGATGCTGCGCGCCATCCGGTTCGCGACCAAGCTCAGCACCCCCGAAATCCGCTTCCGCATCGTCCCCGAATCGCTCGACTCGATGCGCCGGATGCGCGGCCGCCTCTCCATCCTTTCGAAGGAGCGCATCGTCGACGAGCTCGACAAGATGCTCCTGACAGACCGCCCGTCGCTTGCCTTCGAGCTGATGGACCGGACCGGGCTGCTGGAGGAAATCCTGCCGCAGCTCTGCGCGCTGAAGGGCGTGGAGACCATCGAAGGCAAAGGCCACAAGGAGAATTTCTCCCATACGCTGGCGGTCCTGGACAACGTCTGCACGTTCGAGCGCGAAGCCGGCGCGGAGCCGAACCTCTGGCTCCGCTGGGCGGCGCTGCTCCACGATATCGGCAAACCCGCCTCGAAGCACTTCAGCCCCGGCACGGGATGGACCTTCCACGGCCACGAGGTCATCGGCGCCAAGATGGTCCCTCCCCTCTTCAAGGGCCTGATGATGCCGCTCAACGAGAAGATGAAGTACGTCCAGAAGCTCGTGCGGCTGCACCTGCGGCCCATCGCCCTCGTCGACGAGGGCGTGACCGATTCCGCCGTACGCCGCCTCCTCTTCGACGCCGGCGACGACATCGACGACCTGATGCTCCTCTGCAAGGCCGACATCACCTCGAAGAACCCGGCGAAGGTCCAGCGCATCCGCGCGAATTTCGACCTGGTCCGGGAGAAGCTGGTCGAAGTCGAAGCGAAGGACGCCATCCGCAATTTCAAGAACCCGATCACCGGCGAATACGTGATGCAGGTCTACGGCATCCCCCCGTGCCAGGAAATCGGCATCCTGAAGGAATACGTCAAGGAGGCCATCCTGGACGGGAAAATCGGCAACAACTTCGAGGAGGCCGATGCGCTGATGCGCAAGAAGGCCGCAGAAATGGGCTTATGACCGAACGCTACCTCCAGTACCTGGCGTCCGTCCGGCGCTACTCCGCGCGCACCCTGGAGCTCTACCGGGAGGTGCTGGACGAGTTCATGGCCCACGCCGGCGATGCGCCGCTCTCCCCCGCCGCCGTCCGCAACTACGAAGTCTGGCTGCTCGACACGAAGGGAGAAAGCCCCCGCACCGTAAACATGCACCTGTCGGTGCTCAGCGGCTACTGCAAGTACCTGATGAAGAACGGGCTGCTGGAAGCGAACCCCGTGAAGCTGGTTTCGCGGCCGAAGAGCGAGTCCCGCCTGCCGGTCTTTTACCGCAAGGAGGCGATGGACGCGTATTTCAGCCAGACGCAGAACTACGTGGACACGGAGGACCTGGGGATGAAGGAGCGCTACGAGGCGCGGCTGCGCCGGCTGATCGTCTCGATCCTCTACAACACCGGGATCCGGCGTTCCGAACTCGTCGGCCTGACCCTCGGCTCCGTGGATTCCGCGCGCGGCGTGCTCCGCGTCCGCGGCAAAGGCGACAAAATGCGGGAAATTCCGCTCATCCCCGCCCTTTGTCAGGAAATTTCGTTATATTTACATTCGGTTGAAACGATGGTGGGTGGCGAAAGAACCGCCGCGGACCCGCTGCTGGTGACCCTGAAAGGAGAAAAGCTCTACCCCGTGTACGTGGACAGGGCCGTGAAGAAGGAACTCGCAGGAATCGTTCCGGGGAAGAAATCTCCCCACGTCCTGCGCCACACCCTCGCCACGGAGCTGCTGGATGACGGAACGGACCTGAACTCGATCAAGGAACTCCTCGGGCACTCCTCGCTGGCCGCGACCCAGGTCTATACCCACAACTCCATCGAGAAACTCAGACAAGTCTACAACACGGCCCACCCCCGGGCCAAAACCGGAGAAGACTATGGAAATCAAGATTAAGTCCCTGAAATTCGACGCCGACCAGAAGCTGATCGCCTACGTCGAGAAGAAAGTGTCCAGGCTCGAGCGTTTCCACGACGGCGTATCCGAAGTCGAAGTGGTCCTCACGCTCCTCCAGGAGCCCGACAACAAGAACGTGAAACTCCACATCCACGTCCCGGGTGAAGAAATGATCATCGAACGCAACGCCCACAGCTTCGAAGAAGCCGTGACCGAAAGCGTGGATGCGATGAAAGAAAAGCTGACCCGCGCGAAAGAAAAACGCAACGAAGCCTAGGCCGCCGGTTTCAGACGGTCTTCGAATTCGGTGTCGGTGATTTTCGAGCAAGTGCCCGTAATCCCGGCACCGATTTCCACTTGCAGGCGGGAGAAGTGGAACTCGCCGTCGATCGAGGCGGAGGACTTGAGGTCCAGGAGATCCTTCACGAAGACCTTGCCTTCGATCTTTCCCCAGACGTCCGCCTTCGCGCAGACGATGGTGCCCCTGACAAGCGCGCTCTCCCCGATGACCGTCTTCCCCTTCGTAATGATGTCGCCTTCGAACAGGCCGTCCACGCGGATATCCGTCTCCGAATAGAAATTCCCCTTCAGCGTCGAGCCGGCCGAAAGCCGGCTTATGTCGTTGATATTGATCTGGGGGTCCGTAGCAGTACTGTACTTTGCCATCGCTGTTTCGTTTTAAACCAGGCCCTGGCCGTGGCAGTTTTTGTATTTCTTGCCGCTGCCGCAGGGGCAGGGGTCGTTGCGGCCGACTTTCTTCTCCGCCTTGACGGGGGTGTTGGCGCGCTGTTCGCCGTTGGTCGAAAGGTCGCCCGGGCGGGTCGTGCGCATCTGGCTCATATCCGTGCGGCGCTGCATCGCGCGCGAAGCGGGCACTTCGTTGCTGTCGCGCAGCGGGATGAAGGCGCGCAGCAGGAAGGACAGGACGTCGCGGTACAGGCTTTCCAGCATGTTCGCGAAGAGGTCGTAGCTCTCAATCTTGTAGACCACGATCGGGTCCTTCTGCTCGTAGGCGGCGTTCTGGACGCTCTGCTTGAGGTCGTCCATCTCGCGCAGGTGCTCCTTCCAGTGCTCATCGATCTGGTAGAGGGTGATGTTCTTGCTCGCGGTCTTCGCAACCTCCTTGGAATCCGTCTCATAGGCCTTCTTCAGGTTGACGGAGAGGGTCATCTGCTTGCGGCCGTCGGAGACCGGGATCGCGATGTTCTGGTAGATCGCGCCCTGCTTCTCGTAGACTTCCCGGATGATGGGGTTGACCTTCGCGGCGAGGGTATCCATCCTGCGGCGGTAGACTTCTTCCATATGGGCGCAGAGGCGCTCGGCGATCTCGGCCGGCTTCGCCTTCTCGTAGAACTCCGCGTCGAAGTCGAGGTCGATTGACAGCTGGGCCATCACGTATTCGGCGAATTCCGGATACGGCATCCCCTTCGTGCGGTCGAGGATGATGTTGGCGGTGTCGAGCATCATGTTCTGGATATCGATCTCGATCTTGTCGCCGGAGATCGCGTCGCGGCGCAGGGCGTACACGGAGGTACGCTGGTCGTTCATCACGTCGTCGTATTCGAGGAGGCGCTTGCGGATGCCGAAGTTGTTCTCCTCGACCTTGCGCTGGGCCTTCTCGATCGCGCTCGAGAGCATCGAGCCTTCGAGGGCCTCGTCGTCGCCCATGCCGAGGCGGTCGACGATGCCGGCGATGCGCTCGGAGCCGAAGAGGCGCATCAGCTTGTCCTCCAGGGAAACGTAGAAGGTCGAGCTTCCGGGGTCGCCCTGACGGCCGGCGCGGCCGCGCAGCTGGCGGTCGACGCGGCGGCTGTCGTGCCGCTCCGTGCCGATGATGGCGAGACCGCCGGCGGCCTTGACCTCGGGGCTCAGCTTGATATCGGTACCACGGCCTGCCATATTCGTAGCAATCGTGACGGCGGAAGTCTGGCCGGCCTGGGCCACGATTTCAGCTTCCCTGGCGTGCTCCTTGGCGTTCAGGACGTTGTGCTTGATTCCGCGGATACGCAGCATCCTGCTGAGGAGCTCGGAAGTCTCCACGTCTGTGGTACCTACCAGCACCGGACGCCCGGCCTGGGAAAGCTGCACGATACGGTCGATGACGGCCGCATATTTAGCCTTTTTCGTCTTGTAAATCAAGTCGTTCTGGTCGTCACGGATGACGGGCCTGTTGGTCGGAATCACCATCACGTCCAGCTTGTAGATGCTCCAGAACTCGCCCGCTTCCGTCTCGGCGGTACCGGTCATACCGGCCAGCTTGTGATACATACGGAAGTAGTTCTGAAGGGTGATGGTCGCAAAGGTCTGCGTCGCGGCCTCGACCTTCACGTTTTCCTTTGCCTCGACCGCCTGGTGCAGTCCGTCGCTCCAGCGGCGGCCCTCCATAATACGGCCGGTACTTTCATCCACGATCTTGACTTTGCCGTCTTCGGAAATGATGTAGTCCACATCCTTCTCGAACATCGCGTAAGCCTTGAGCAGCTGCTCGACGACGTGCACCCTTTCGCTCTTGAGGGAGAATTCCTCCATCAACTGGTCTTTCTTGGCCTGCTTCTCGGCAGGGGTGCCGGGGTTGTGGACGATTTCGGCGGTGCGGGCTCCCACGTCCGGCAGCACGAAGAAATCTTCCGTGCCGACGGCCTGGGCAAGCATCGCGTCACCCTTGTCGGTCTTGACCACGGAATGCAGCTGCTCGTTGATGACGAAGTACAGCGGGTCCGTGATGACGGGCATCTCCTTCTCGTTGTCCTGGATGTAGTAGTTCTCGGTCTTCTGGAGAATCACCTTGATACCGGGCTCGGAGAGGTATTTGATGAGGGGCTGGTACTTGGGAAGGCCCTTGTGCGCACGCAGGAGGAGCTTTCCGCCCTCGCGCTCGTCGCCGGCGGCAATGAGCTTCCTGGCCTCGTTGAGGCACTGGTTCACGAGCTGGCGCTGCGCAAGGTACAGGCGCTCCACATAGGGCTTGTACTCCATATACTGGGCATCGTCGTCGGTGCTCTTCTGCACAGGACCGGAAATGATCAAAGGGGTACGGGCGTCGTCGATGAGCACGGAGTCCACCTCGTCCACGATGGCGTAGTGGTGCTTGCGCTGCACGAGGTCCTCTTTCGCGACGGCCATATTGTCACGCAGGTAGTCGAAACCGAACTCGTTGTTGGTACCGAAGGTGATGTCGCAGTCGTATGCGCGCTTGCGGGCGTCGGAATTCGGCTGATGCTTGTCTATACAGTCCACGCTGAGGCCGTGGAACATATACAGCGGCCCCATCCACTCGGAGTCACGCTTGGAGAGGTAGTCGTTGACCGTAACGACGTGGACGCCTTTGCCGGCGAGGGCGTTGAGGAACACGGGGAGCGTCGCCACAAGGGTCTTGCCTTCACCGGTCGCCATTTCGGCTATCTTGCCCTGGTGCAGGGCGATACCGCCGATGAGCTGCACGTCGTAGTGGACCATATCCCAGGTCACTTCGTTGCCGCCGGCCACCCAGTGGTTGGTGTAAACGGCCTTGTCGCCGTCAATGCTGACGAAGTCGTGGTTGACGCTGATGTCGCGGTCGAACTGGGTCGCCGTGACCTCGATGGTGGCGTTTTCCTTGAAGCGGCGGGCCGTGCTCTTGACAATGGAGAAGGCCTCGGGGAGTATCTCGGTGAGGCATTTCTCTATGGCCTCGTCCTCATCCTTGACAAGTTTGTCGGATTCGGTCGCAAGTTTTTCCTTCTCGGATACGGGTATATCTTTTCCAAGTTCGACGCGGATTTGCTCCATACGCTCCTCGAAAGGGGCCTCAACCTCACGGAGGCGCTCACGCAATGCCGCGGAACGGGCGCGGAGCTCATCGTTGGACAGGGCGTCTATTTCGGGGTAAGCGGCGAGGATTTTCATAAGAGTCGGCTTGACAGCCTTATAGTCGCGGTCTGCCTTGGAGCCGAAAATCTTCCTGATAATATTAGCTAATGCCATTCTTAATAAGTTCTAAATCGGGCAAATTTAGTAAAAAAATCGTACATTTGTGAACTATGCCCTCAGTAAGTATTGTAATTGTGTGTATGAACAGGCCGGACAACCTCCGGCCGTGCCTTCTCAGCATCAAAGAGCATACCACCGTACAAACAGAGATTTTCGTGGTCGCATACCGCTTTTCCCCTGACAATCTGTCAGCGATGAGGGAGGAGTTTCCGTATGTACGCTTTATCGTCAACGACGCCCTCAGCGGATTCTCCGAAAACAACAATCTCGCCCTGAGGCAGGTGAGCGGGGATTATTGTTTCATCCTCAACGACGACACGGAGCTGCGCGGGCCGGTGATCGACACCCTCCTCGAAGATTTCAGCCGCCTGCCTGACGATGCGGCCATAGTGAGCCCGAAACTGCTCAACGCCGACGGCAGCCTGCAGCTCTGCGGCCGCCCTGAATATCCGCCCGTCAATTACGTGCTCCAGCAGTGGCATCTATACAAAGAGCCCATCGACAACGGCAGCGGCCTGTTCCGGACCTTCAACATCAGCGGAGCGGCCTTCCTGATAAGGACGGACATTTTCCGGGAGCTCGGCTGGTTCGACGAGACCTACTACTTCACCCCGGAAGACATCGCTCTGTCCACGCTTGCCCGCCGCCGCGGCTACACCGTCTGGTGCGATTCCGGGGCCGCCGTGGTGCATAAATGGCGCACCACCGCATCCCGCATATCTCCCGCCATACGCCCCGCGGCCGTGCGCGGCAGCCTGATATTCTTCTCGAGAGGCAGCGCCCTGCGCTACTTCCTGCTCGCCCTCGGAGTCTGGAGCGCGGAGATGACCAAGCGCATCAAGGCCGCCCTCACAGGCCGCCGCGAAGAGCTGAAGACCTACCGCAACATCACCCGCAGCATCTTTACGGGCAAAAGCCCCAAAGAACTCTTCATACGCTATTTCAATGAACTCTGAAATCCTTGTCATCATAGTCACCTTCAACGGTATGGCCTGGCTGGAGCGATGCATCGAAAGCATCCTTCGGCAGAGCGAGCCG
>JAFRVZ010000019.1 GCA_017438265.1 Bacteroidales bacterium | reverse complement strand
CCCGCTCATGCGGCCGCGGGCGGCCACAGGTTTCAGGCATACATAGTATCTCCCCGCCGCCCCGGGTCCCGCTGAAGAGAAAGGGGTTGCGGCGCGGCTGTCAGATTCCTTCGCTGCGTTCTTTCTGCGGGGGGGGAATCAGAGGCCGAAGGCGGCGCGGATGCGGGGGACTTCGTCGAGGGCTTCCCAGGCGAAGAAGCGGACCTCGCGCTCGACCTCGCGGCCGTCGCGGATGAGCTTCATCTTCCGGGTGTAGGGCTCCTTGCCGAAGTGGCCGTAGGCGGCCGTCGGGAGGTAGATCGGGTTCTTCAGGCCGTAGCGCTCGATGATTTTCGCGGGGCGCAGGTCGAAGAGCCCGCGGACCTTGTCGGCGATTTCCGCGTTGCTGAAACGGGAGGTGCCGTAGGAGTTGATGTAGACGCTGACCGGGCGGGCGATGCCGATCGCATACGCCAGCTGGACCTCGATTTCGTGGGCCACGCCCGCGGCGACGAGGTTCTTGGCGATGTGGCGGGCGGCGTAGGCCGCGCTGCGGTCCACCTTCGAGGGGTCTTTCCCCGAGAAGGCGCCGCCGCCGTGGGCGCCCTTGCCGCCGTAGGTGTCGACGATGATCTTGCGGCCGGTCAGGCCGGTGTCACCGTGGGGTCCGCCGATGACGAACTTGCCGGTCGGGTTGACATAGAGGTCGAAGCTGCCGTCGAAGAGGGCGGCGGTCGCCGCCGGAAGGCTCTCGATCAGCTTGGGGATCAGGATGTTCCGCACATCTTCCGTGATGCGCGCGTGCATGGCCTCGTCGCCGTCGAACTCGTCGTGCTGGGTCGAAAGGACGATGGCGGCGATGCGGAGCGGCTTGTTCGTGGCCGCGTCGTACTCGATGGTGAACTGGGACTTCGCGTCCGGCCGCAGGTAGGGCATCAGGGAGGTCTTCTTGCGGATGTCGGCGAGGACCTGGAGGATCCGGTGGGCGAGGGCCAGCGGGAGCGGCATGTAGTTCGCCGTGTCGTCGCAGGCGTAGCCGAACATCATGCCCTGGTCGCCGGCGCCCTGGTCGTCCGGATTCTCGCGCACGACGCCGCGGTAGATGTCGCCGCTTTGGTCGTGGATCGCGGAGAGGAAACCGCAGGAACGGCCGTCAAAAAGGTACTCGGCCTTGTCGTAGCCGATGTTGCAGATAACCTCGCGGGCCACTTTCTGGATGTCGACCCAGGCCTCGGAACGCACTTCGCCGCCGACGACCACCAGGCCGGTCGAGCAGAAGGTCTCACAGGCGACTTTCGATTCCGGGTCCTGGCGCAGGAACTCGTCGAGGATCGCGTCGGAAATCTGGTCGGATACTTTGTCGGGATGTCCCTCGGATACGCTCTCCGAGGTAAAGAGATAGGTTTTCTTTTCCATTTTTAGCATTTTTTAGACGTGGTTGCAAGCAGTCAAATCTGTCCACGTATGTCATTTGCGCTGCAAAGGTATCAAAAGAAAAAGACAAAAAAAAGGAGGACACGGCCGTGCCCTCCTTTTTTCAGGAATGTTGCTGACTTAGAACGACCAGCGGGCGCTGAGGAGCATCTGCCAGGTCGAGAGGAGGCTGTTGTAGTTCTTCCACTCGGGCTTGGTGAAGGTGTACTCGTTGTTCTTGTAGCTGAGGATCGTGTTGGAAGTCATCTGCTTGTACAGGCCCCAGTCGCTGTTCAGGAGGTTGGCGACGTTCTTGACGTCCAGGCTGATCTCGACCGTCTGCTTCTTGCCGGCGAGGTTGAAGTAGACGTCCTGGGCGACGCGGGCGTTGATGCGGTTGAGCCAGGGGGCGACGGCGCCGTTGCGGATGCTGTACTCGCCGCGGTGCTTGCTCAGGTACTTGTCGGAAGCGATGAAGCTCTCGAAGGCGGCCTTGTTCGCGTCGGAGCTGAACGGCATGCCCTTCAGCTGGTCGGCGGTCGGGATGTAGATGAGCTGGGAAGCGCCGGAGCCGCCGCTGACGTTGTTCATCAGGTAGGAGACGCGGGAGTAGGAGTAGCTGCTGATGAAGCCGATGTTGTAGCCTTCATAGAAGACGCTCAGCTTCGTGGCGGCGTGGCTGCCTTCGGCGATCGTGTAGGCGATGCTGGCGATGGCGCGGTGGGGGGCGACGTAGTAGGCGTTGCCCAGGACCGGCTCGCTGGAGCCGTGGAGGCCGTAGGTGTTGGCGAACTCGGAGATCTGGTCGCCCTGGCCGTCGGAGACGCTCTTCGCGCCGCTGTTGGTGTAGGCCGCCATGAGGTCAAGACCCCAGTTGAAGCTCTTGGAAACCTGGGCGGTGACGGAGTAGTAGCTGCCGCGGAGGTTGGAGATGTTGTGGGCGTAGTAGCCGTTCACGTCCTTGCCGGCGCTGTTCTTGACGCCTTCCTTGACCCACAGGTTGCGGGGGGCGGGCTCGCCGGGGAGCTGGACGGTGCCGCTCTGCTTGTAGCCCAGCGGGCTGGCGTACACCTCGTTGAAGTTGGTGCTGTAGATGCCTTCGAGGGTGGCCTTGAAGTTGCCGGGGAGGTTGAAATCAAGCGCGAGGGAGCTCTTCCAGCTGGAAGGCATCCGCAGGTCGCGGGAAAGGATGGTCGTCGCCGTCGGGGCGGTCAGGTCAGCCTTCTTCCAGTTGCCGGACCAGACGTTGTTGATGATGGTCGAACGGTCGTTGGAGAATGCCGGGATGCCGGCACCGGCCTTCTTGACGATGTACTGGTACTGCAGGACGTTGGAGTTGCCGATGGCGGAAACGAGCCAGACGTTCGGGATGCGGCCGGTGTAGAGGCCGGTACCGCCGCGGACGACCAGGGTGCGGTCCTTCAGGACATCCCAGTTGAAGCCGACGCGCGGGGAGAAGCTCAGGGTCGGGTTCGGGACGTCGGAGGTCTTCAGGCCGGCGAAGGAGCTGCTCGGGTTGTTGACGCCGAGGGAGGTGAAGTCCTTGTTCTCATTGTCGGTCGGGATGGAAATGATGGGCATTTCCAGGCGCAGGCCGGCGGTCAGCTTGAAGTACGGGGAGAAGTTCATCTCGTCCTGGGCATAGAGGGAGGCCTGGGTGTAGTCGAAGGCCGGGAACGCCTGGGCGGTGGGATCGTCCAGGTTGGCGTGGGTGATCATGAAGCCGGAAGCCTGGGAGGTGCCGGTCTCGACGTCCTTCTTGAAGGCGTCCCAGCTGTCATAGATGAACCAGCCGTCGCCGCCCTGCATGAAGCCGTTCGTGGCGCGGTTCCACTCGATCTGGGCACCGGCGAGGAGGTTGTGGATGCCGGCGTTGAAGGAGAGTTCCTCGGTCGCGGTCAGCGTCTGGACGTCGCGCAGGTTGCCGTAGGTGAACGGGTCGATGCCGATGGTCGTCATGATGGCGTGGGTGTCGTTGCCGGAGGCGTTGTCCTTGGCGAGGATGTCCACGGTCGGGAAGAAGTCGCCCACGTAGGAGCGGGGCTCGTTCTGGTGGGACCAGGTCAGACGGAGCATGTTGTTGGCGTTGCCGAAGCGGGAGTTGAGCTCGGCGGCCACGGAGGTGAAGTTCTGCTCCTGGAAGTAGCGCGCGGCCTCATAGAAGAGGGCGGAAGGAGCCTGGCGGCCGGCGGAGTAGCGGTTGAAGGCAATCGCCTCGCCGGAGGGGCTGGTGAAGGAGGAGTTGGTTCCGCCGACCGGGGACATGGAGGAGCTCGGAGGGTTCGAACCGAAGGTGTGCGTGTGGCTGAAACGGACGTTCAGGCGGTTGTCCGCGTTGATGTTCCAGTCGATGCGGGCCAGGATCTTGTAGTCCGGGGTCTGCAGGGAGTAACCCTGGTAGCGGCCCGGATTGTATCCGAACTTTTTGTCGAGGAACTGCTTCATTTCGTCCATCTGGGCGACGGTCGGGTAGTTCGCGTCGACGTCGGCGCCCCATTTGTCGCCGGCGCTGTTGCGCGCGACGCTGGAGGAACCCGGAACGGTGTCGAAGGTGTACTCACCGTTGAGGAAGAAGAAGAGCTTGTTCTTGACGATGGGACCGCCGACGGTCGCGCCGATGGTGTGGTTGAGCGCCTTGGACCAGGGAACGTCCTCGCCGGCCACGTTGAAGCCGCGGAGTTTCTCGGAGGTGTAGTAGTCGTAGGCGCTGGCGTGGAACTCGTTCGAGCCGGACTTGGTCACGGCGTTGATCGCACCGCCCTGGAAGCCGCTCTGGCGCACGTCGAAGGGAGTGATGTTGATCGACATCTGCTCGATCGCGTCGAGGGAGATCGGGGAACCGCCGGCCGGCAGGTTGGAACCGATACCGAAGGCGTTGTTGAACGCGGCGCCGTCAACGGTCACCGAGGAACCGCGGTAGTTGCCGCCGCCGACCGCGAAGCCGCTGGTCGTGGTGGAAGCCTGCGGGGTCAGGAGCATGATGTCGTTCATGCTGCGGGAGACCGTCGGGACGGAGTTCAACTGACGGGCGCTGATGTTCGTCGCGGCACCGTTGCGCTCGCGGCGGAAGCGGGAGGCGTCGGCGATGACGACGGAGCTCTGGATCTGCTGCGTGTCGTCGGCCAGACGGGCGTCGAGGGTGAACTGCTCGCCGAGCTGGAGGGTGATGTCGTTGTAGACCTGACCCTGGTAGCCGAGGCTGGAGATCTCGATCGTGTAGGGACCGCCGGCGCGGAGGCCGTTCATCGTGTAGCGGCCGTCGGCGTTGGTCACGGCGCCGTAGACGGTACCGGACGGGGTGTGGGTCGCGATGACGGCCACGCCGATGATGGTTTCACCCTTCGTATCGACGATACGTCCGCCGAGGGAGGCGGTGGTCACCTGGGCAGAGGCGACCGTGCCCGCAACCACGGAAGCGATTGCAAGCAGGAAAACTTTGAAAAGCTTTTTCATTGATGAAAAATATGAAGGTAAATACTGTTTTTCCCTAGCAGGCCGCGAAGTTAACGCGTTGCGCGCAAAAATGAAAATATAAAAACGTTAAAACGCGCGGCCGTTGAAAACCCTGTGGAAAAAATGTTGATAACTCCGGTTTGCGCGCACGCGTATAAGGGGTAACTTTGCGTGTCTTGTTACGTTTTTCAAGATCATATTCTTATTTACTTATAATTTGTTATGTTTAAGCTAGTTAAACGAGTTCTGACAGTCCTTGCGGCTGTCTTCGTGGGCATCTCCGCGTACGCGCAGGTGACCACCTCCTCGATGAGCGGAAGGATTTCCGACGACCAGGGCCCCCTGATGGGCGTGGCCGTCGTCGCCGTTCACCAGCCTACCGGCACGCAGTTCTATGCCGTGACGGATGCGAAAGGCTACTACTACCTTTCCAACATCACCGCAGGCGGTCCCTACTCCGTCGAGATCTCCTGCCTGGGTTACGCGACCCAGACCTACACGGACATCAGCGTGGCCCTGTCCGACAACTACAGCCTCAGCGCAACCCTCAAGGAAGAGACCCTCTCCCTGGCCGCCGCGACTGTCAGCGTGGAAGGCAGGAATTCCAACATGAGTTCCGACCGCGCAGGCTCCATCACCTCCCTCGGCGCCCGTGAAATCTCCCGGGTCCCGACGATCAACCGCAGCCTCAACGACGTGCTGAAGCAGACCCCCCAGGCCTACGTCTCCGGCACGAAAGCCTACATCGGCGGCGGCTCCTACCGTGACTCCTACGTGACCGTGGACGGCGCTGCGATGAACAACGCCTTCGGTATCGGCTCCAACCTGCCGGCCGGCGGCTCCCCGATCTCCCTCGACGCCCTGGAGCAGATGGCCATCTCCATCACCCCCTACGACGTCCGCCAGAGCGGCTTCACCGGCGGCGGCATCTCCGCCACGACGAAGTCCGGTACCAACGAGGTCAAGGTGACGGTCTACTCCTCCTACCAGAACCAGAACATGCAGCGCTCCTACGCCTCGACCGGCGAACCGTACGACCGGGTTCCCAACCGCTACCTCATGTACGGCGCGACCGTCGGCGCCCCGATCATCAAGGACAAGCTCTTCCTCTTCCTCAGCGTCGAGAAGGACTCCTCGATCGAGCAGGGCCCGACCCGCAAGCTCTCCGAGCGTACCGTGGACGGCAGCGGCAACCTGGTTGACAGCGGCAAGGTCTTCACGACCGGCAACGACGGTTACGCCTATCCGTCCGCCGTCGTCCTCGACGCCGTCAGCAAGTACCTGAACGACAAGTACGGCTACGATCCGGGTCCCTACACGAACTACAACTACGAGACCCCCTCGATCAAGTTCCTCGGCCGCATCGACTGGAACATCAACCGGAACCACAAGCTCAACGTCCGCTACAACATGGTCAACAGCAAGTACGGTTCCGCCCCTTCGACCTCGACGACCGGTTTCGCGAACTCCGGCTTCTCGACCTCGAACAACGGTTCGATGTACGCGCTCTACTACAAGAACGCCCGCTACTACCAGGAGCAGAACTTCTCCTCCGTCTCCGCGGAACTTACCTCCCGCTTCATGGACGGCCGCCTTTCCAACTCCCTGCGTGCGACCTACTCCCACCAGTATGAGCCCCGCTCGGTCGACGGCGGTTACTTCCCGTTCGTGGACCTCGTCGTGAAGGACGTCAACGGTGACGGCAAGAACCACATCTACACGACCTTCGGTACCGAGGCCTTCTCCTACGGCAACCTCCGCGACGTCTCGACCGCCCTCGTGACCGACGAGCTGACCTACAACATCGGCATGCACAACTTCCTCGCCGGTGTCCAGTACGAGTTCGACCAGACGAAGAACGGCTTCCAGCGCATGGGCGCCGGCGCCTACGTCTACGAGTTCGCGAACGAGCAGGCCCTCTATGACGCCGCCGTGAACGGCACCCTCCTCAACATGAACAACGCGTCCCAGTTCGCCATCACCCACGGCAACAACGCAACCTTCGCACAGGAGTACCCCCGCTTCACCTTCGACCAGTTCTCCTTCTACCTGCAGGACCAGATGAGCCTGAGCGACAACTTCAAGCTCACCGCCGGCGTCCGCTTCGAGGTCCCGGTCTACCCGTCCCTCGACTTCAACCGCAACCAGCGCGTCGAGCAGGCGACCTTCGCCCCGACCGAGAGCAACCCGACCGGCAAGTACAACACGACCAACACCCCGGCCGCCCGCCTCTCCTTCTCCCCGCGTATCGGCTTCAACTGGGATGTCCTCGGTGACCGCAGACTCGTCGTCCGCGGCGGTACCGGCGTCTTCGTCGGCCGCATCCCGTTCGTCTGGATCGTCGGACAGTCCGGTGACGCCGGCGTCCTCCAGACCACGGTGACCCGCGTCGCTCCGGAAGACATGATCCCGACGATCGGCACGGACCGCACCGCGATCCTGAACCAGATCTACCCGAACGGCTTCTCCGCCGTGACCGCAGGCCAGAACCTGACCTCCATCACCCTGATGGACCCGAACCTCCGGAATCCTACCTCCTGGAAGTCCTCCCTCGCGGTCGACGTCCAGCTCCCCGGCGGCTTCCTCGCTTCCCTCGAGGGTATCTACAAGAAGGACCTCAGCGTGACGACCCTGACCAACATCGGCCTCAAGGCGCCTACCTCCCTGATCGAGGTTCCCGACGTCGCCGCCCGTCCGTATTATGCGAACGGCTACTACGACAGCCAGATCACCGACGCCTACCTGATCAACAGCGTCAATGACTTCGCCAAGACCGGCTACTACTATTCCGTGACTGCCAAGCTCGAGAAATCCTACTGGAAGGGCTTCGCCGGAAGCATCGCCTATACCTATAGCGACGCCCGCGTGATCAACGACGGCGTCGGCGACCAGCCGGGTTCCGCCTGGAAGGGCCTCGTCTCGCAGCGCGGTACCAACAACGTCGAGCTCGGCGCCCCGAGCTATGTGCTCCCGCACCGCATCGTCGCGAACGCCAGCTACTCCGTGGATTACGGCAAGTTCTTCGGTACGACGGTTGCCGTCGCCTACTACGGCGGTACGGCCTCCCGCACGAACCTCGACTACGTGAACAACATCTTCGGCGACGGCGCCTACCAGTACTCCCTGATCGACATCCCGACCGAGGCGCAGCTCAAGAACTGGACCTTCAAGGACAACGGCGACTACACCGCCGACCAGCAGAAAGCCGACTTCGAGCAGTACATCCAGAGCAACAAGTACCTCAGCTCCCACCGCGGCGGCATCCTGATGCGCAACGCCCTGACCTCCGGCTGGCGCCACTCGATCGACGTCAAGGTCAACCAGAACTTCTACTTCTACACCGGTCAGAACCACCACAGGCATACCCTCCAGCTCGGTGTCGACTTCAACGACTTCCATACCCTCCTGAATCCGGCGTGGGGCCGCGGCTGGTCCGTCAACACCAACGACGGCTACGGCAACGGCAAGCCGCTCAACCTGACGAACCCCGCCGCCGTCTACACGACGGGTGCGAAGCCGGTCTTCCAGTTCCAGAAGAACGGTACCGAGAGACTGACCAGCGTCTATTCGAGAAGCGGTTCTTCCTGGCAGATGATTTTCAGCGTTCGTTACATCTTCTAATCGCCGACAGATATGAAACTCAATAAATTATTCCTTTTCTGCCTGGTGCCTTTCCTGGCGCTCGCCGGCTGTACCGACGACCTCCAGCAGGCCCCGGACCAGATTTCCACGGACAAGGGTGTCTATGAGGCCGCCCAGAACGGCAGCGACATCGTTGTCAAGCTCATTTCGACCGAGGACTGGACGGCTGACGTCGCCCCTGCGACCTCCCTCGACGAGGTTGACGGCATCACCGTGAGCCCCGCTTCCGGCCCCGCCTCCGACGAGCCCCAGGCCGTGACCATCCACGTCCCGGCGAACGCCGGTTACAACCGCGCCGCCCTGGTTTCCTTCATCGGCAAGCGCCTGGCCGGCTCCGTCACGGTTTCCCAGCCCGGTGAGCTCGGCGAGCGCATCCTGAAGCTGACCGTCGCCGAATTCCTCGAGAAGGATGTGGACGCCAGCGTCTACTACGAGCTGACCGGCGAGGTGACCAGCATCACCGACGAGTACTACAACGACTTCTACCTGAACGACGGTTCCGTCGAGGGTCTGGGTATCTACGCCTACGGCCTCTTCGAGTCCAAGGGCGCCAGCCGCATCAACAACTACATGCAGCAGATGGACATCCGCGAAGGCGACATCCTGACGATGCGCACGACCCGCGGCGCCTACAACGGCGTCCCGCAGGCGATGTACGCCTACTATGTCAGCCACGAGAAGTCCCAGAAGCCCAGCATCGCCCTCGACCTCGAGACCTATGAGGCTTCCGCCAAGGGCGAGACCTTCGACCTGAACGTCTCCTCCAACAAGGTGACCTGGAACCTCTCCGCCGACGTCGACTGGATCTCCTTCGAGCCGGCTTCCGGCAACGCCTCCGCGACCGTCAAGGTGACGGTGGCCGCCGGCGAAGGCGGTACGGGCACGATCACCCTCTCCGCCGAAGGCCTCGAGTCCAAGACCTGCACCGTGACCCGCGCCGACGTCACGATCCTGACCTGCGCCGAGTTCAATGCCCTCCCGGACGACCTGACCAAGAACTACCAGGTCTCGGGTATCGTCTCCGGCATCAAGGAAGGTGACCAGTACGGCAACTTCTACATCACGGACGCGACCGGGACCGCCTACATCTACGGCCTGATTCCCGAGAAGGGCGGCGAGACCAAGAAGTTCCAGGAAATCCTCGCGAACACCGGCCTGAAGGACGGCGACTACCTGACCGTCATCGGCCCGAAGACCTCCTACAAGGACAGCCCGCAGTTCAAGAACGCCTGGTATGTCTCCCACGTCGAGAGCCTGACCGTCGCGGAATTCCTCGCGACGGAAACCGGCGACAAGCCGTATGTCCTGAAGGGCACCATCACCAACGTGGCCAACACGAGCTACGGCAACTTTGACCTGAAGGACGAGACGGGCTCCGTCTATGTCTACGGTATCTACGAGGACTACACCGTTCCTTCCAAGGAGCGCGTGAAGGTCTTCGAAGCCCTCGGCCTGAAGGAAGGCGACATCGTGACCCTCTTCGGCCCGCACGGCGTCTACAAGGAGCAGGACCAGGTCAACGGTTCCAGCTACATCCTCCACGAGGCCGGCGAGGCCCCGACTGAGGCGAGCATCGACCTCGACATCGAGGCCTATGAGGCTTCCGCCGCCGGCGAGACCTTCGAACTGAAGGTGACCTCCGCCAACACGAGCTGGACCCTCTCCGCCGACGTGGACTGGATCACCTTCGAGCCCGCGAGCGGCGACGCTTCCGCGACCGTCCAGGTGACCGTGGCTCCCGGCGAGGGCGGTACGGGCGTCATCACCCTCTCCGCCGAAGGCCTTGAGCCCAAGACCTGCACCGTGACCCGCGCTGAAGTCACGGTCCTGACCTGCGCCGAGTTCAACGCCCTCGAGGACAACCCGGACAAGGCCTACCAGATCTCCGGCATCGTCTCCGGCATCGTGATGGACAAGGAAGACCCGACCAAGCCCAACAAGTACGGCAACTTCTACATCACGGACGCGACCGGTACCGTCTACGTCTACGGCCTGCTGCCCGAGAAGGGCGGCGCCACGGGCGCCGACGTGATTACCGCCCAGGGCATCGCCGAGGGCGACTATATCACGGTCACCGGTCCCAAGGCCTCCTACAAGGACAGCCCGCAGGGCAAGAATATGTGGTTCAACTTCCTTGTCAAGCACCTGACCGTCGAGGAGTTCCTCGCCCAGGAAGTCGGCGCTACGCCGTACGTCCTGCGCGGCACCATCAAGAACGTGGCCAATACGAGCTATGGCAACTTCGACCTCGAGGATGAAACCGGTTCCGTCTACGTCTACGGTATCTACGAGGACTATACGGCCGAGTCGCGCGTAAAGGTCTTCGAGGCCAAGGGCCTGAAGGAAGGGGACATCGTGACCCTGATCGGTCCCCGCGGCGAGTACAAGGGGCAGGCCCAGGTCAACGGTTCCAGCTACGTCCTCCACGAGACCCCGGCCGAGTAACCGTCCTTTTTGTCAAAGAAATGCGCACTCCTTCCCGAGGGAAGCGGTGCGCTTTTCTTTTTTTATTAACTTTGAAGAACTGACCGAAAAAAACGCCGAAAGATGAGACTGACCCGAATGCTCCTGACGCTCGCCGTGTCCCTGGTGATGGCCGGCTGCGAAGATCCCGCCGGGACGGAAGAATCCTTTACCCTGACGGTCGACCCGCAGAGCGTGACGCTCGGGCCGGAAGCCGATTCCCGGACGCTGAGCGTGCTCGGGACGGGGGACTGGAACGCATCGGCCTCCGACGACTGGCTGAGCGTGGACCCGCTTTCCGCCGCCGGCTCCGCGACCGCTCGCCCCGTGACGGTCTCCGTCAAGGCGAACACGGGCGGCGCCCCCCGCACCGGCAAGGTCTTCTTCATGCTGGCGAACGGCAAGGCGCGGGTCGAGGTCTCCGTGACCCAGACCGCCCAGGAGCCCCTCTCCATCGCCGAATTCATCGCCAAGCCCGTCTCCAAGGATACCTGGTACCTCCTGCGGGCGACGGTCGTCTCCATCGAAAGCTACGACTACGGCGACTTCTATGTCAATGACGGGACCGGAGAAATCCTCGTCTACGGCCTGACGGCGAAGAAAGCCGAGACGAACGACAAGTCCTTCGCGTCCCTCGGCGTGAAGGAGAGCGATATCCTGACGTTCATGGCGACCCGCGCGGACTACCACGGCAGCCCCCAGGCCGGCGGCACGGCCTATTACGTCAGCCACGAAGCCGGCCCCGCCCTCCCGCCCGTCTATGCGGACTACAAGGCGCCCGCCGCGGCCGCCGGCTGGCTGGAGCTCCCCGCGACCTCCGCGACTGACGACTGGATCTTCCTCCACCACGGGATGCAGATCGGCACCCGCCCGTTCCGCAACTACTCCGTCGAGTGGAACAGGAAGGACCTGGTCCCGATGTGGGTGGCCTATCCGCTGACCCGCGAGTCGATCGGCTACGGCAAGCGGACCGACGCCTGGGGCCTCGACCCGCTCCTGGAGGCCGAGGAGCAGCCCTACCTCGCCAACCGCTCCTACTACCCGACCAACAGCTACACCCGCGGCCACCAGGTCCCCTCCGCCGACCGCCTGGGCTACGAGGCCAACAAGAAGACCTTTTACGGGACGAACATGGCCCCGCAGAACAGCGATTTCAACGAGTATATCTGGGGGAAACTGGAAGAGAAGGTCCGCAGCTGGGCGAAGGCCTCCGACACGGACACGCTCTACGTCGTCTCCGGCTGCATCCTGGACGGCAGCACGCTGACCGTCGGCGACAACAAGGACAAGAAGGTGACCGTCCCGACCTATTTCTATAAGGTCCTCCTGCGCCTGTCGAACGGCCACTACGACGGCCTGGCCGTCCTGCTGGAACACAAGAACTGCGAGAAGCAGGACAAGTACGACTATTTCCCGTATGCCCTGCCGATCGATGCGCTCGAAGAGCTGACCGGGATGGACTTCTTCGTGAACCTCCCCGCGGACGACGCGGACTATGTCGAATCCCATGTCCCCGCCAGGTCCGACTGGTGGTGGCAATAAACAATCGTATGAAAAGACTGATCTACATCCTCCTGGCGCTGTTTGTCCTGTCCAGCGCGAGCGCCTGCGGCCAGAAGAAGAAGGCGGCGGAGCAAATCGCCGTCGTCGGCTTCTACAACGTTGAGAACCTCTTCGACACCCTCGACGACCCGAACCGCGACGACGCCGAATTCCTGCCGGACGGCGCGAACAAGTGGACGCCCGACAAATACCGCCGGAAGCTGAACAACATCGCCCGCGCGATCCGCGCCATGGCGACCGAGAACGGCCAGTTCCACGCGATCCTCGGCCTCGCCGAGGTCGAGAACGACCGCGTCCTGAAGGACCTCGTCGCCTGCGAGGACCTCGCGAAGGCGGGCTTCAAGTATGTCCACCACGAAGGCTCGGACGGCCGCGGCATCGACTGCGCCCTCCTCTACCGCCCCGACCGCTTCAAGGTCCTCGCGAGCGAGAGCATCCCCTATGACTTCAACAGCAATATCGCATTCGAGTACACGAAGGCCGAGCAGGCCGCCTTCTCGACGCGCGACGTGCTGATGGTGCGCGGGAAGCTGGACGGCGAGCCCTTCGCCGTCTACGTGGCGCACCTCCCGTCCCGGCGCGGCGACAAGGGGATGGACCTCCGCGCCCGCGGCGCCGAGATCATCTACGACCACGCGATGGCCCTGATGGACAAGTACCCCGGCATCAAGATCGCAGTGATGGGCGACATGAACGACGACCCGGTCGACGCCAGCATGACCGACTACCTCCACGCCCGCGAGACCCTCGCCGAGATGACCCCGAAGGAGTTCTTCTCCCCGTTCATGGCGATGCTGAAGGCCGGCTACGGCTCGATGGAGTACCGCGGGACCTGGGAGATCTTCGACCAGATCCTCGTGAACGACAACATCGCCCGCGCCCCGGCCGGCACGCTGCAGATCCGTCCGCTCGAGCAGGGCAGGTACTACGGCCGCGTCTTCAAGCCCGACTTCCTGATCCAGCAGTCCGGCCGCTACAAAGGGACCCCGTTCCGCACCTTCTCGAACGGCGAGTTCATCGACGGCTATTCCGACCATCTCCCCACGTTTGTTTATCTATCGAAATAATCCCCGGCTATGAAAAAAGCTATTTTGATCCTTGCAGCAGTCATGACCCTTTCCGCTTGCAATTCCGAGAAAAACCCGCTCCTGAAGGAGTGGAAGACCCCGTACGGCATGCCTCCTTTCGAGGAGTTCGCCCTTTCCGACTACGTCCCGGCGGTCAAGGCCGGCATCGCGGCCCAGGAGAAGGAGATTGAAGCCATCGTCAAGAACCCCGCGGCCCCGACCTTCGAGAACACGGTCGCGGCCCTCGACCTCTCCGGCGGCCTCCTCGCCAAGGTCGGCGGCGTCCTCTACAACGTCGCCGAGACGGAGAATTCCCCCGAAATGGAGGCCGTGATCGAGGAAGTGACCCCGCTCGAGTCGGCCCACAGCGACAACATCTACATGAACAAGGCGCTCTACGAGCGCGTCGCCGCCGTCTACAAGGCGGACCAGAGCGGCCTCACCCGCGAGCAGCAGATGGTCCTCAAGAAGTACTATGAGGCCTTCGAGCGCAACGGCATCGGCCTCGGCGAGAAGGAGCAGGAAGAGATGCGCGCCATCAACTCCGAGATCTCCGTCAAGTCCAACAAGCTCGGCAACAACATCCTCGCCGAGAGCAACGCCTTCAAGGAGCAGTTCGGCATCAGCGTCTCCGCCTACCCGACCGCGATGACCGAGACCGCCGACAGGGCCCTCCGCGAGAAGATGTTCAAGGCCTATTCGAGCCGCGGCCACAACGGCAACGACAACGACAACCGCCAGCTCGCCCTCGACATCATGGACCTGCGGATCCGCAAGGCCCGCCTGATGGGCTATGACAACCCGGCGGACTACATCCTCGAGAACAAGATGGCCCACGACCACGGGACCGTGGACGCCTTCCTCGCCGACATCATGAAGGCCGCCGTCGCCCGCGCGAAGGAGGAGATCAAGGACATGCAGAAGATCATGGACCGCGACATCGCCGCCGGCGTTCTTCCGAAGGGCACGAAGATCCAGCCCTGGGACTGGTGGTACTATGCCGAGAAGGTCCGCAAGGAGAAATACGACCTCGACGAGAGCCTGACGAAGCCCTATTTCGAGATCGGCAACGTAAAGAAAGGCGTCTTCCTCGCCGCGAAGATCCTCTACGGCGTGAACGTCGAGCCCCTGCAGGACGTCCCGGTCTACAACCCGGAGGTCGAGGCCTACAAGCTGACCTATGACGACGGTTCCCTGATCGGCATCTTCACCTGCGACTACTTCCCGCGCGCCTCGAAGCGCGGCGGCGCCTGGATGAACAACATCCGCGACCAGTACATGGACGCGGACGGCAACGACGTCCGCCCCATCATCGTGAACGTCGCGAACTTCACCTCCCCGGATGCGGAAGGCCATGCCTTCCTGACCGTCGACGAGGTCCAGACCGCCTTCCACGAGTTCGGCCACGCCCTCCACGGCTTCCTCTCGAAGTGCCACTACAAGACCGTCAGCGGCACTTCCGTCGCCCGTGACTTCGTCGAGGTCTTCTCGCAGTTCAACGAAAACTGGGCCTTCCAGCCCGAGCTCCTCGCCCAGTACGCGACCCACTACAAGACCGGCGAGGTTATTCCGGCGGAACTGGTCGAAAAGATCAACAAGTCCCTCCAGTTCAACCAGGGCTTCATGACGACCGAACTCTGCGCCGCCTCGATCCTGGATATGAAGTGGCACGAGCTCTCCAGCATCGAAGGGATCGACGTGGATTCCTTCGAGGCGAAGGCCTGCAAGGAAATGGGCCTGATCGACGAAATCATTCCGCGCTACCGCACGACCTACTTCAACCACATCTTCTCCAGCGGCTACAGCGCCGGCTACTACGGCTACCTTTGGGCCGAAGTCCTCGACAAGGACGCTTTCGCGGCCTTCGAGGAGTCCCCGAACGGGGTCTTCGACCTCGCCCTGGCGAAGAAGTTCAAGGAGACCTTCCTCGAGAAGGGCGGCAGCGACGAGCCGATGACCCTCTACAAGTCCTTCCGCGGACGCGAGCCCGACACGACCCCCTTCCTGAAGGGCCGCGGCCTGCTGTAGGAATAAATGAATATACTTCTTATCTTTACGACGACGGACTAATAACATACCCTATGAAAACGCTCAGATTAACCTTTATCCTCCTTCTTGCAGCTATGGGAACCGCATTCGCACAGCAGCCCCAGGCGCAGCAGCAGCGGCGCCCCAGAACCGTCAGCATCCTTGAAATCTACGATGTCGAAGCCGGCACGCGGACCGTCGTCAAGGAATTCCAGGGGACCATCGAGGCCCCGAACTGGACCGTCGACGGCCGCTGGCTGATCTACAACAGCGGCGGACGCCTCTACAAGATCGCTCCGGACGGCAAGAGCGAGCCCTTCCTCCTCGACACGGGCTACGCCAACCGCTGCAACAACGACCACTGCCTTTCCTTTGACGGCAAGTATATCGCGGTCAGCCACGGCACCGCCGAAGACCGCCAGTCCCGCATCTATGTCCTCCCAATCCAGGGCGGCACGCCCCGCCTCGTGACGGCGCTCGGGCCGAGCTACCTCCACGGCTGGAGCCCGGACGGCCGGACCCTCGTCTACTGCGCGAGCCGCCAGAACGAGTATGACATCTATGCGATTCCTTCCGAGGGCGGCGCCGAAGTCCGCCTGACGACGGCCGAAGGCCTCGACGACGGTCCGGAGTTTACCCCGGACGGCCAGTGGATCTGGTTCAACTCCGTCCGCACCGGCCTGATGCAGCTCTGGCGGATGAAACCGGACGGCAGCGAGCAGCAGCAGATGACCTTCGACGAGGACCGCAACTCCTGGTTCGGCCACGTCTCCCCGGACGGCAAGCAAGTCGTCTATATTACCTATCGGAAAGGCGACCTCGAGCCCAACCAGCACCTCGCGAACAAGAACGTCGAGCTTCGCCTGATGCCGGCGGCCGGCGGCACCCCGAAGACCGTCGTCCAGCTCTTCGGCGGCCAGGGCACGATCAACGTGAACTCCTGGTCCCCGGACAGTAAGCGCTTCGCCTTTGTCAGCTATCGCCTCGAAGAAGACTAAACCTGACTCCCGCCCGTGAAAAGAACCCTTCTCCTCCTTCTGTTGCTGGTCCTGGCCGGACTTCCCTCCCGGGCCCAGAACAACTCGTATGATATCGATGACGAGTGCTACCGCCATTTCCAGAATGCGGAGCTGACGGCCGGCAAGCCCGAATACCGGGCTTACGGCGATTCGTTGCTCGCCCGTGCCCTCGCGGTGGGGGACAAGAAGGCGGAGGTGCTCTACTATGTCATGCAGCTCAAAGACGAGATCCGCAAGATTCCTCATTCCAAGCCGTTGACCCGGCAGGACGACCAGCGCGTCGAAGACGCGAAGAACATCCTGCTGGAGATCTCCGAGCGGTATGACTATATGCAGTACTACTACTACGGGCTGGAACTGACGCAGAACTACTACTACAACCACGGGCGGCGGGCCCAGGCGATGCGGCTCGCGGAGGATGCCTACGCCGATGCGATCCGGCGCAAGAACGAGTACGGCATCTGGCACACGTCGCGCTACCTGGTCTCGCTCTACCGGAGCCGCGGAGACTTCCGTACGGCGAAGCGGTACATCCTCGATGCGCTCCGTACTTTCGAGACGACCTCCGACCCGACGATCCGGCGCCAGTCTCCGGCCCGCCTCTACTGTGACCTTTCGGATACCTATCCGGTCGGCAGTGATTCGATGTACATCAACATCGACAGGGCGGCGGAGACGGCCATGAACTATATGGACTCCGTCCGCGTCCATTTTTACCAAACCGTCCGCCATGCCCTCCGCAAGGAGACCGACGCGTACCACTGGGAAGCGAATAAACTGCGGAACGATCCCGTCTTCGTCTCGATGGACATCGCGAAGCCGATCTTCTTCGAGTGCGTGGACGTCCTCGTCGACGGCGGGAAGGTGACGAATCCGGAACGGATTGCGGAGGAACTGTCCAGCTACCGCAACGTCAAGTTCGTCGCGAACATCGCCGAGAATTACGGGGACGGCGACTTTGCCTTCGCCCTCGAGAAGCAGCTGGTGGACCGGATCGAAAGGAACCTGGCGTCGATCGGCAGCGGAAACATCGAGGAGATGAATGCCGTCCTGGGCAACACGGAGCTGAGCGCGAGCCTCCGGGAAAAGGAGCGGGACCTGGCCCAGACGACGAAGCTTGCCATCGCCCTGCTGGTCATCCTGCTGGTCGGCGCCCTGGTCGCGACCGTGCTCCGCATCGTCTCGCTGCGCAAGGCGCAGAAGAAGGACGAGGCGGTGATTGCGAAGCTGACCGAAGCGAACGAGCAGGTGCGCCTCGCGAACGAAACGAAGACCCGCTTCGTCCAGAACATGAGCCACGAGGTCCGCACGCCGCTGAATGCGATCGTCGGCTTCTCGCAACTCCTCTCGCTTCCGGACGGTTCCTTCCCCGAGGAGGAGAAGGCCGAGTTCGCGAACCACATCGTCAACAACAGCAAGATGCTGAACATGCTCCTCGACGACATCCTGAACGCCTCGTCGATGGATTCCGGCGGCTACAGCATCCTCCTGGAGGACTGCGACTGCCACTTTGTCTGCAACGCCGCGATCAACAGCGCCGAACACCGCCTCCAGCCGGGCGTGACCATGACCTACAAGCCCGAGGAGCCGGGGCCGGTCCATATCCAGACCGACCCGCGCCGCCTCCAGCAGATCCTGATCAACTACCTGACGAACGCCTGCAAGCACACGACCGAAGGGAGCATCGTCCTGACGAGCTCGACCACGGCGGAGCCCGGCCGCATCGTCTTCGCCGTCGAAGACACCGGCACCGGCGTCCCGCCCGACAAGGCCGAAGCGATCTTCGGCCGCTTCACCAAGCTGAACGAATTCGTCCAGGGGACCGGCCTCGGCCTCAGCATCTGCCGCGAGATTGCGGAAAAGATGGGCGGCCGTGTCTGGCTCGACACCTCCTACGGCCCTCCCGGCGCCCGCTTTGTCCTGTCCCTGCCCCTCTAGTGAAAGGGAAAAAAGAAACCCTGCGGATTTCCGCAGGGTTCTTTTTTGCTAGACGTAGCTCGTGAGGAGTTTGGCGTGGCCGGAGGGTTCGAAGCGGACCCCCGGCTCGTCGCGCGTCAGCAGGACGGCCTCGCCGGCTTCCATCGGGCAGCCGTTCACGGTCGCGGTCCCTTCCATGCAGAGGACCATATAGAAACTGTCGATGCCGCCGAGGTCTTTCTCCACGGGGGCCGTCAGGTCGAAGAGCGAGGTCGTGAAGCAGGGGCACTGCACGAGCGGGGTCTCGGCGTTGTCGAAGTGCTCGTAGCGGGTCCGGTAGTCCGGCTCGACGCGCCAGTCGATCGCGTCCAGCGCGAGCTCCGTGTGGAGCTCCCGCGGCTTGCCATCGAGGCCGAGGCGGCCGTAGTCGTAGATCCGGTACGTGACGTCGGAAGCCTGCTGGATCTCGGCGAGATAGGAGCCGCCGCCGATCGCGTGGATCCGCCCGGCGGGCAGGAAGAACACGTCGCCTTCTGCGATGTCGTAGCGGCTCAGGACCTCGGGAATCGTCCCGTCCGCGACGCGGCGGACGTATTCCTCGCGGGAGACCTCCCGGGCGAAGCCGGAGAGCAGGTGGCCGCGGTCCGAGCGGATGACGTACCACATCTCGGTCTTGCCGCGCTTGCGGTGGCGCTGCCAGGCGAGGTCGTCGTTGGGGTGGACCTGGATGCTGAGGTCGTCGTGGGCGTCGATGAACTTGGCGAGCAGCGGGAACGGGCCGCCGTAGACCTCGCTCAGCGTCTTGCCAGCTTCGGGGCCTTCGGCGACGACGGACTCGCAGCCCGGGACGCCGGACAGGACCCATTTCTCGGTGCCCCAGACCAGCGTCTTCAGGATCGGTTTGAACTTGTAGACCATCGTGCTAGATCAGCGGTTCTTCGGTCATCGCCGCCGGCTGCGGGATGCCCATCAGTTTCAGGATGGTCGGGGCGACGTTGCAGAGGGCGCCGTCCTTGACGGTCTTGACGGCGTCGCCGGCGTTGATCACGACGAACTGGACCGTGTTGAGGGAGTGGGCCGTGTTCGGCGTGCCGTCCGGGTTGACCTCGAAGTCGGCGTTGCCGTGGTCGGCGGTCAGCAGGACGACGTAGTCGTGGGCGATTGCCTCGCGGACCACGCGGCCGACGAGCTTGTCGATGCACTCGACGGTCTTGGTCACGGCGGTATAGACGCCCGTGTGGCCGACCATGTCGCCGTTGGCGAAGTTAAGGATGATGAGGTCTTCCTTCTCGGTGCGGATCGCGTCGATCAGCTTCTCAGCGACCTCGGGGGCGCTCATCTGCGGCAGGAGGTCATAGGTCGGGACCTTCGGGGAGTTGACGAGGATGCGGTCCTCGTTCTCGAACTGCAGCTCGCGGCCGCCGTTGAAGAAGAAGGTCACGTGGGCGTATTTCTCCGTCTCGGCGATGCGCAGCTGGCGTTTGCCGGCCTTGGAGACCGTCTCGCCGAGCGTGTCGTTCACGAGCTCCTTGTCGAAGAGGATATGGACGCCGGTGAAGCTGGCGTCGTAGGGGGTCAGGCAGCAGTAGTAGAGCGGAATCGTGTGCATTCCTTCCTCAGGCATGTCCTGCTGCGTCAGCACGGCGGTCAGCTCGCGGGCGCGGTCGTTGCGGAAGTTGTAGAAGATGATGGCGTCGCCTTCCTCGATCTTCGCCACCGGGGCGCCGTTCTCGGTGATGACGGCGGGCTTGATGAATTCGTCGGTCACGTCGGCGTCGTAGGAAGCCTTGATGGCCTCGAGCGCGGAGGTGTGCTGCGCGCCTTTGCCCTCGACGAGCATGTCATAGGCCTCTTTCACGCGGTTCCAGCGCTTGTCGCGGTCCATCGCGTAGAAGCGGCCGCAGACGGTCGCCACCTTGCCGGCGGTCTCCTTCATCTTCTGCTCCAGCTCCTCGACGAAGCCGTAGCCGCTGCGCGGATCCGTGTCGCGGCCGTCCATGAAGCAGTGGACGAAGGCGCGGTCGCCGATGCCGGCCTTCTGCGCCTCGGCGAGGAACTCGTAGAGGTGCTCCAGGCTGGAGTGGACGCCGCCGTGGGAGCAGAGGCCCATGAAATGGAGCTTCTTGCCGCTCTGCCTGACATAGTCGTAGGCGGCCTTGATCTCGGCGTTCTCCATCAGCGCGTGCTTGCGGCAGGCGATGTTGATCTTGACGAGGTCCTGGTAGACGATGCGGCCGGCGCCGAGGTTCATGTGGCCCACTTCGGAGTTGCCCATCTGGCCGTCCGGGAGGCCGACGTATTCGCCGCAGGCCTGCAGGTGGCCGGCCGGATATTTCGCGCGGAGCGCGTCGATTTCCGGCGTGCCCTGCGACCAGATGGCGTTGGAGTAATTGTGTTCGCCCTCGCCCCAACCGTCGAGGATCATCAGGAGTACTTTTCTGTTCATTTCTGTATGTTTTTTTCGATCAATTCGTAATCAAGCAGCTTCTGCTCCAGGTTCGTCGCCTTGACCTTGATGCGGACCGGGTCGCCGAGGCGGAAGATGCGGTGGGTGCGCTTGCCGACGATGCGGTAGCGCTCCTCGTCGAACTCGAAGAAGTCCGACTTGATCTCCCGCAGGGAGACCATGCCTTCGATCTTCGTCGGCTCGATCTCGACGTACATGCCCCAGTCCGTGAGGCCGGAGATGTGGCCGGGGAACTCCTCTCCGACCTTGTCCTGCATGAACTCGACGAGCTTGTACTTGATGCTGGCGCGCTCCGCTTCGGCGGCGAGGACCTCGCGCTCGGAGGCGTGGACGCACTGCTGCTCGTAGTAGTCCTGCTTCTGGCTCTCCTTGCCGGCGAGGTACAGGGTCAGCAGGCGGTGGACCATCAGGTCCGGGTAGCGGCGGATCGGGGAGGTGAAATGGGTGTAGAACTTGAAGGCGAGGCCGTAGTGGCCGATGTTGTCGGTCGTGTAGGTCGCCTTCGCCATCGAGCGGAGGGCGATCATCTGGAGGGCGTCGAACTCCGGCTTGCCTTTCGCCTCGCCGAGCAGGTCGGTCAGCGAGCGGGCGATTTCGGAGCCGTTGCCGGTCGCGCCGAGCTTGTAGCCGAAATGCTTCGCGAAGGTGCGGAGGTTCTGGATTTTCTCGGTGTTGGGCTCGTCGTGGACGCGGTAGACGAAGGTCTTCGCGTTCTTCGCGGCGACGTGGTTCATCTGGCCGTTCGTCGCGACGAACTCCGCGACGGTCCGGTTCGCGAGGAGCATGAACTCCTCGATCAGCCAGTGGGACTCGTTCGAGACGGCCTCGTGGACGCCGACCGGCTTGCCGTTCTCGTCGATGTCGACCTTCATCTCCGGGCGCTCGAACATGATCGCGCCGTTCTTGAAACGGTTCCGGCGGAGGATGGTCGCGAGGGCGTTCAGGGGGAGGATGGCCGGCTCTTCGGGGACGTTGCCGAGGATGATTTCCTGGACCTCCTCGTAGTTATAGCGGCGGTCCGAGCGGATGATGGTGCGGCCGATCCAGCGGTGGACGATCTCGGCCTTCGGGGTGATCTCGAAGACGGTCGAGAAGGTCAGCTTGTCCTCGTCGGGGCGCAGGGAGCAGAGCTTGTTGCAGAGCTTCTCCGGGAGCATCGGGACGGTCCGGTCCACGAGATAGACGGACGTGCCGCGGGCCTGGGCCTCCTTGTCGACTTCGGAGCCCGGGCGGACGTACCAGGAGACGTCCGCGATGTGGACGCCGACCTCGTAATTGCCGTTCGGGAGGGCCTTGAACGACAGGGCGTCGTCGTAGTCCTTCGCGTCGGCGGGGTCGATCGTGAGGGTATAGGTGTCCCGGAAGTCCTTGCGGCCTTTCAGGTCCTTTTCGGTAATCTCTTCGGAAATCTTGTCGGCGGCATTCTCGACCTCCTTCTCGAAGCGGTAGGGGAGGCCGTATTCCGCGAGGATCGCATGCATTTCCGTGTTGTTCTCGCCCGGCATGCCGAGGACGTCGACGATGTGGCCCCAGGGGCCGATCTCGTTGCGGTTCCAGTGGTCCACGACGACGGCGGCCTTCATGCCGGTCCGGCCGCCCATCTCGATGGCCTGCTGCTGGTCGACGGAGATGTCGTAGGGCATGTTGCGGCTCTGCATCAGGACCCAGGCCTGGGCGCCGACGAAGTGGAGGATGCCGACGAAGGGCTTGGGGTTGCGCTCGAGGATTTCGACGACCTCGCCTTCGCGGCGGCGGTCACGGCCGTGCTCCTTGAGGACCGCGACGCGGACGGTGTCGCCGTGGAGGGCGTTCTTCGTGCGCGACGCCTTGACGTAGATATCCTCATCCTGACCCTCTACGATGACGAAAATGAATCCGTCGCGGGTCATCTGGACTTTTCCGGTATAGACGGGTAAATTCTTGGGCCGGGCGTTCTTGCTGCGTTTGGCCAGCGCCTTGCGGCTGCCGGCATTTTTTCTGCCCGGATTGTGGCTGTTGTTCCTTGCCATTTGCTTTCTTCTAAATCATGCAAAGATAAGGATATATTTCGGATAATCCAGCGACAGCCCGACTGTACGGACCAGCAGATGGGTAAAATACGCGGCCATCAGCAGATGGAGCGCGGCGCGGCCGCCGGCCGGGATGAAAAGCCCGCCGAGCGCCCAGACCGCGAAGAACGCGACCATCGCCCAGAACATCGTGTTCCGGATCGGGCGGGAGGCGGTCGCGCCGAGGAAAATGCCGTCCCAGGTAAAGGCGGCGCAGCCCAGCGGCGGCATCGCCAGCAGCCACGGCAGGAAGCGGCTGCACTCCGCGACCACGGCGCCGTCGGAGGTCAGCAGCCGCAGGATCGACACGCCGATGACGCTGTACAGGCCCATGAAGCCGAGCGCGATGCCCAGGCTCCAGACGAAGACGGCGCGCACGCTCCGGCGCAGCAGGACCGGCTCCCGCGCACCGATGAAGCGGCCCGTCAGCGCCTCTCCGGCGTAGGCGAAGCCGTCCGTGAAGTAGGAGAACAGCATCATCAGCTGCATCAGGATCGAGCTGCAGGCGAGCAGCAGGTCGCCGAGGCGCGCGGCGATCAGCGTGTAGCCGACGTAGATTGCGGTAAAGCAGACGCCGCGGGCGAAGAGGTCGGCGTTGAGGCGCAGGTAGTCGCGGCGGGCGTGGCGGGCGAGGGCGCGCCGCAGGGCGGCGGCGCTGACCTGCGCGACGATCCCGCGGTAACGGGTCGCGGCGCGCAGCACGCACCACGCCAGCCCGGCGTACTGCGCGATCACGGTCCCCAGCGCGATGCCGGGGAAGCCGATGCCCGGGAAGGAGCCGGCGCCGAGCGAGAGCAGGATGCTGGCCGCGATGTTGGTTCCGTTGACGATCAGGTCGGTCCACATCGAGCTCACGGCGTCCTGCAGCCCCACGAACCAGCCCCGGAAGACCATCATCGACAGGGTCGCCGGCGCCGCCCAGATGCGGATGTAGAAGTAGCGGGCGGCGAGGGCCTCGACCTCCGGCGAGCCGGCGGTCACGAGGAGCGCGGCCTTGACGAAAGGCCACTGGATGGCAATCAGGACGAGGGCGGAGGCGAGGGCGAAGACGAGGCCGCGGGCGAGCACGAGGCCCTCCTCGGCCTCGTCGCCCCGGCCGTAGGCCTGGGCCGTGAGCCCGCCGGTCCCGGTCCGCAGGAAGCCGAAGTTGAAGTAGAGCAGCGTGAAGAGCATCGCGCCGACGGAGACGGCGCCGATCGAGGCGGCCGCCTCCGCGCCGAGGTGGCCGGCGACGGCGGTGTCGGCCAGTCCGACGAGCGGTACGGTGATGTTGGCGAGGATGCTCGGCAGGGCCAGCCGGAGGATCTCGCGCTGAAGTCCTTGTCTTCGCATCGGGTTAGCGGAATTTCTGGTCATCCTCGAGCATTCCGAGGTAGGAGTTGTAGCGCTCCGCGCTGATTTCCCCGGCGTCCACGGCGGCCTTGACGGCGCAGCCGGGTTCGTGGGTGTGGGTGCAGGGGATGAAGCGGCAGCGGTCGGCGACGCGCAGCATCTCCGGGAAGTATTTCGCGATCTCTTCCTTCTCGAGGTCGACGAGGCCGAAGCCGCGGATGCCGGGCGTGTCGACGAGGTAGCCGCCGTCCGGCAGCGGGTACATTTCGTAGTTGGAGGTCGTGTGGCGGCCTTGGAGGTGGACGTCGGAGATGTCGCCGATTTTAGGGTCGAGGGCCGGGTCGAGGGCCTTGACGAGGGAGGACTTGCCGGCGCCGGACTCGCCGGAGAAGAGGCAGACCTTGCCGTGGCAGGCCTCCCGCAGGGCGTCGACCCCCTCGCCGGTCCGGGCGGAGGTCTCGATCACGCGGTAGCCGGCGCCTTCATAGATGCGGCGGAAGGCTTCGACCTGGTCGGGCACTTCGGCACGGTAGAGGTCGACCTTGTTCAGGAGGATCGTCGCCGGGACCTTGTAGACCTCGCAGGTCACGAGGATGCGGTCGAGGAACGGCAGGCGGATTTCCGGGAAATACAGGGTCGCGACGAGGAAGACCGCGTCGAGGTTGGCGGCGATGATATGGGACTGGCGCGAGAGATTGACGGATTTGCGGATCAGGTAGTTGCGGCGCGGGAGGATTTCCGTGATGGTCGCCGGCCGCTCGAGCGTCGGCTCTCCGTCGCAGGCGTACCGCACCCGGTCGCCGACCGCGACCGGATTGGTCGCCGTGCTCCCCTTGAGCCGCACGCGCCCCCGCAGCAGCGCCGGAAACAGGCGCCATTCCGGCAGCGCGGACAGCACATAATGGCTTCCGCTGTTCTTGACAACCGTCGCTTCTCCAGTCATAACGGACAAAGATAATAAATTCGCCGCCTTTTTCTGCCATTTCTGCCGCTGCACCCCGCTGTCATTCCGAGCGAAGCGAAGGAATCTCTCCGCTCTCCGGCAGAAAGGAGGCTGCTGTTCCCGGAACCCTTCGCAGTCTGCGACTGCTCGTCCCTCCCGCAGCGCTGCGCTTGCGGGCCCCTCCCGCTCATACGGCCGCGGGCGGCCATAGGTTCCGGAAATACCAGCCTCCTTTCTGCCTCCCCGCCCTGGATGATGGAGGCGGTCCAAAAACTCGCAGGTCTCCCTCACTTCCTTAAGCGCTTCGGCGTTGATGAAAATCGCTTGGACAACGCATCGGCATTCTACGGCCCTCCAGTGCCCATTGCCCGTCCAAGCGCGGCCTTTTCGCCTCGCTTGGACACGCACCCTCTCTTCCAGCGCCCTCCAGGCCACATCCCCCGTCCATGCGAATTTCATCAACGCCATCGCCCCGCTCCATCGCCCCGCTCCATCGCCCCGCTCCGCCGCCTCGCACCGCCGCCCCGCACCGCCGCCCCGCAGCTCGCCTCCGGCGCCCCTCCGCGCGCTCCTGCCGCTACGCATTT
>JAFRVZ010000002.1 GCA_017438265.1 Bacteroidales bacterium | reverse complement strand
GGCATGAGCCAGCGTGGCGGAGACGTCCAGAGCCACCTGCGCCTGTCGTCGGATCCCATCTACAGCGACCTGATTCCCCAGGGAAGCGCAGACCTTATCGTCTCCCTGGAACCCATGGAAGCCCTCCGCTATGTTCCTTCCCTGGCCCCGGACGGCTGGATCATCACCAACACCGCCCCGCTCGTGAACATCCCGGATTATCCGCCGATGGACGCGGTCCTCGCGGAGCTGGGGAAGCAGCCGCACGTCGTCGCGCTGGACGTCGATGCGCTCGCGAAGGACCTCGGCGCCCCCCGTGCCGCCAACATGGTCCTGCTGGGCGCGATGGCCGCGCTGCTCCGCATCCTGGAGCCCGACGCGCTCCGGGAAGGCATCCGCCGCGTCTTCGCCCGCAAGGGAGACGCGGTCGTGGAAAGCAACATCAAGGCGTTCGACGCCGGTCTGGAACACGCTCAAAACAAGCAGCAATGAAAGAACCCCTATCCCAACAGCAGCTCTCAGGCCTGCTCTCCGAAATGGGCATCGACGACATCTCCCGGACCACGATCCGGCAGTGTTCGATGGTCGGCTCGGCCCTGGAGGAAATGGCCGGCGAAAAGTTCTCCCACCTCGAATTCGGCGTTCCCGGCATCCCGGTCTGCCCCATCGGCGTCGAGGCCCAGAAGAAGGCCATCGACGAGGGCATGCCCTCCGTCTATCCCAATGTCCAGGGCATCCCGGAGCTGAAGAAGAACGCCTCCCGCTTCGTCAAGGCCTTCATCGACATCGACATCGACCCCAAGGGCATCGTCCCCACGGTCGGCTCGATGCAGGCGAGCATGACCTCGATCCTCGAGTGCTCGCAGCTCCAGCCCGGCAAGGACACGATCCTGTACATCTGCCCCGGCTTCTCCGCCCACGGCCGCCAGCCCGACCTCCTCGGCATCAAGAACATCTTCTTCGACATCTACGAGTTCCGGGCCGAGAAGCTCCGCGCCAAGCTGGAATCCTATTTCAAGCAGGGCAACATCGCCGCCATCCTCTATTCCAACCCCAACAACCCCGCCTGGATCTGCCTGACCGAGGAGGAACTGCAGATCATCGGCGAGCTGGCGACGCAGTACGACGTCATCGTCCTCGAGGACATGGCCTATCTCTGCATGGATTTCCGCAAGGACCTGTCGGTCCCGTTCGAGCCCCCGTTCCAGAGCACCGTGGCCCGCTATACCGACAATTACATCATCATGCTCTCCGGCTCGAAGATCTTCAGCTACGCCGGCGAGCGGATCGCCGTGGTCTGCATCTCCGACAAGCTCTTCCGGCGCGAGTATCCCGCCCTCAAGGAGCGCTGGGGCCTGGCCCGCTTCGGCGACAACTACATCCTGAACTACCTCTACGTCAACACCGCCGGTGCGAGCCACTCCGCCCAGTACGCCCTCTCCGCGATGTTCGAGGCGTCCGTCGACGGCCGCTACAACTTCGTCCGGGAACTCCGCAACTACGGCCTCCGCGCCCACCGCTCCCGCGAGATCTTCGACGCCAATGGCTTCCATCTCGTCTATGAGAAGGATATGGAACAGACGATCTCGGACGGCTTCTTCTACACAGTCGGCTACAAGTCGATGGGCAACCGCGAGCTGCTGGAATGCCTCCTCCGCTGCGGGGTTGTCGCCGTGCCGCTGAACACGACCGGCAGCGGCCAGAGCGGCATCCGCGTCTGCGTCTCCCGCCTGCTGGGCGACGAGGACTTCGAACTGCTCGACCGGCACCTGAAACTGTTTGTCAAACTCGTGAACGCATGAAATACGTCAGTGCAGACGAAGCCGTGAAGCTGGTGCGCAGCGGGGACACCGTCTGCTGCCAGGGCGGCGCTTCCGTGCCCGTCCTGCTGCAGGAAGCCCTCGCGCGGCGCCACGCCGAACTCCGCGACGTGACCATCACCTCCGGCTTCAACGTCCACAAGGACCCCGCCCCCTTCTGCAAGCCCGAATACCGGGATTCGTTCCTGGTCAACAGCATCTTCCTCAGCGCGGACCAGCGGGCCCACGTCGCCGCCGGCTACGGCAGCATGACGCCGGCCTTCCTCGGGGAGGTCCCCGGGATGTTCCGCCGCGGCGAATTCCCCGTCGACGTCGCCTTCATCGTCTGCTCCGAGCCGGATGAGAACGGCTACTGCAGCCTCGGCATCTCCGCCGACATCGCCGTTTCGGCCGCCGAGGTCGCCCGCGTCGTGATCGCCGAGGTCAGCCCCAACATCCCGTACCTTTACGGCGACTGCCTGATCCACGAGAGCCGGATCACGGCCGCCGTTCATTGCGATGTCGCCCCGTTCGCGATGGAATTCGGGGAGCCGACGCCCGTCGAGGCCGCGATCGGCGCGAACGTCGCCTCGCAGATCCCGGACGGCGCCTGCCTCCAGATCGGCGTCGGCGGCATCCCCAACGCCGTCCTGAACGGCATCAAGGACCACCGGCACCTCGGCCTCCATACCGAGGCGATGACCGACGGCGTGATCCGCCTGATCCGGGAAGGCGTCATCGACAACTCCCTGAAGAAGGTCCGGCCCGGCGTCAGCGTCGCGGCGCTCGCCATCGGCTCGAAGCCGATGTACTCCTTCATCGACCACAACCGGTCGATGGAATTCTTCGACGTCGCCTATACCAACGATCCCTTCCTGATTGCGCAGAATCCGCGCGCTTGCGCCATCAATTCGGCCATCGAGGTCGACCTGACCGGCCAGATCTGCGCCGACTCGATCGGCGACCGCATCTTCTCGAGCGTCGGCGGCCAGCACGACTTCATGTACGGCTGCTCCCTCTCCGAGGGCGGCCGCACCTTCATCGCCCTGCCGTCCCGCACGGCGAAAGGGAAGGGGAAGATCGTCGCGCACCTCGCGCCCGGCGCAGGCGTCGTCACGACCCGCTTCCAGACCCAGTTCGTCGCGACCGAATACGGCATCGTCTACCTGCGCGGCAAGAGCCTCGCCGAGCGCGCGAAACTCCTGATTTCCATCGCCCATCCGGACGACCGCGAAGAACTCGAAAAAGCCGCCTGCGAACGCTTCGGCTACAGTTTCCTCCGCCTGAAATAGCCCGGGAGACCCTGGAAAAAGAGAAAAGGCAGCGCAGATGCGTTGCCTTTTTCCGTAGGGACGGTCGGATTCGAACCGACGACCTCTTCAATGTGACTGAAGCGCTCTAAACCAGCTGAGCTACGCCCCTGTCCTGCGCCGCTGCGGCGCGTGGGTGCAAAGATACAAAAAATCCCGTACCCTCCAAGCGGGGGAGGGAAATTTTGCTATTCGGGAAGGAGCTTGACCGGGTTCATCGGAATGATGATCCAGGCGATGAGGTAGGCCAGGATGCCGCCGCCGAAGGCGAAGACCAAAACCAGCCAGAGGAGCCGGATGATTACGGGATCCACGTCAAGATATTCGCCGATGCCGCTGCAGACGCCTGCAAAGACGCGGCCTTCCCGGATTCGGTAGAGTTTTTTTGCTGACATATCGCGAAAGGTTTTAGATGCTGTTACAGTTCGCTGTAGGCGGGGGAGAAGGTGTCGCCCTGGCGGATGTCGCCGGTCGTGAAGCCCTTGCGGAGCCAGCGGGAGCGCTGGGCGGAGGTCCCGTGGTTGAAGGATTCGGGGACGGCATAGCCGCGGGCTTTCTTCTGGAGGTAGTCGTCTCCGATCTTCGAGGCGGCGTTCAGGCCCTCGTCGAGGTCGCCGGCTTCGAGCGAACCGTACATCTTGTTGTCGTTGTAGGCCCATACGCCGGCGTAGAAGTCCGCCTGGAGTTCGAGCCGCACGCTGATCTGGTTGCTCTGGGCCTCGCTGACGCGGCTCATCTGCTGGTGGGCCTGCTGGAGGGTGCCGAGGAGGTACTGGACGTGGTGGCCGACTTCGTGGGCGATCACGTACGCGTAGGCGAAATCGCCGTCAGCGCCGATCTGCTTCTTCATCGAGGTGAAGAACGAGAGGTCGATGTAGACGGTCTGGTCCGCGCTGTTGTAGAAGGGGCCGGACTGGGCCGAGGCCATTCCGGAGCCGGTCTGGACATAGTCGGTATAGAGGACGAGCTTCGGGGGGACGTACTGGCGGCCGTACTGTTTGAAGATGGCCGTCCAGACGTCTTCCGTACCGGCGAGGATCTGTTTCGCGAAGACCGCGAGCTCCTCTTCCTCCGCGGTCGGGGTCCGGCCGGAGCTTACGATCTCCGTGCCGCCCATCATCGATCCCGCGCTCTGGATGACTTCCAGCGGATTGCCGCCGAGCAGCAGGGTAATCAGTCCGATAATGACGATGCCGCCGAGGCTGAGGCCGCCGGCTTTGCCCAGTGTCATGCCTCTTCTGTCATCGACATTGGAACTTTGTCTTCTTCCGTCCAGTTGCATAGTCTGAAAATTTTCATAAAAATAAGGATTTTTGCCAAAAAAACGGTAACTTTCAACCACTAAACCTATTTTAAAACCTGTATTATATGAAAAAGTATTTTGCAGAAATGGTGGGGACGATGGTCCTCGTCCTGCTGGGCTGCGGTGCCGCCGTGGCCCTCAACTGCGGCGTTGATACCGCTTCCGTGATCGGTACCGCGTTCGCGTTCGGTCTCGCCGTCGTCGCGATGGCCTATACCATCGGCGGTATCTCCGGTTGCCACATCAACCCTGCGATCACCCTCGGCGTCTGGATGTCCGGCCGCATGAGCGGCAAGGACGCCTGCTGGTATATGGTCTTCCAGGTCATCGGCGCCTGCCTCGGCGCTGCGATCCTGTACCTGATCACCAGCGTGACGACGACTCCGTTCGGCGGAACCCTGACGGGCGCGAATACCTGCGCCGGTGTCGGTAACGTGGGCGGCGGCCTCCTCGTCGAGTGCATCCTGACCTTCATCTTCGTCCTCGTCGTCCTCGGTACGACGGACGCCGAGAAGGGTGCAGGCAAGCCGGCCGGCCTCGCGATCGGTCTCAGCCTCGTGCTGATCCACCTCGTCGGCATCCACTTCACCGGTACCTCCGTGAACCCCGCCCGCTCCATCGGTCCCGCCCTCTTCGAAGGCGGCCGTGCCCTGAAGGAGCTCTGGGTCTTCATCGTCGGCCCGCTCGCGGGCGGCGCCCTCGCGGCCTGCGTCTGGAAGTGCCTCGCCGCTCCCTGCAAGAACTGCAAGAAGGACTAGCGCCCCGCGCGCCCCGCAAAAAAAAAGGACAGCCGACCGGCTGTCCTTTTTTTGATTCCTTCGCTGCGCTCGTCTGCGAACAGGTTAATCGAAGAGCTTGCCGTCTTTGTTGAGGTCGAGGGTGCTGGCGAGCTTCTCGATGTTCAGGGAGCGGGCGGAGGCGTCGACGATGTCCTTGTAGACGCCGCCCTGGGCGTAGACCTCGTCGGGGTTGCCGGACTGCTCGACGCGGCCCTTCGCGAGGGCGTAGATCACGTCGCTGTCGATGATCTGGGAGATGTTGTGGGAGATGATGATGACCGTGCGGTTCTTCTTGATCTCGTCGATGCTGTTCTTGATCTGCTCCGTCGCGATCGCGTCGAGCGACGCCGTCGGCTCGTCCAGGAAGATGATGGGTGGGTTCTTCAGGAACATGCGCGCGATTGCGATGCGCTGCTGCTGGCCGCCGGAGAGTTCCTGGGCCTGGGACTGGAAGCCCTTCGGCAGGCCGACGATCTGGTCGTAGATGAAGGCCTTGCGGGCGGCCTCCTCGACCTCTTCGAAGGACGCGCCGGGGCGGCCGTAGCGGATGTTCTCCTCGATCGTCCCGTCGAAGATGTGGTTCTTCTGCAGGACGAGGCCGATATTCTCGCGGAGGAACTGCGTGTCGTAGTCCCGCAGGTCCACGCCGTCGAGCTTGATCGAGCCGGCCTGCGGTTCATAGAACTTGTCGAGCAGGTTCACGACGGTCGACTTGCCGGCGCCGCTCAGGCCCACGAGGGCCGTGATGTCGCCGCTCTTGATGGTCATCGAGACGTCGAACAGGGCCTGGGTGCCGTTCGGGTAGGTAAAGTCGACGTGGCTGAGCTCGAAGTTGCCCGCGATCTTCTCCGGGCGGTAGCTGCCCGTCGGCTCGACTTCGTCGTCCGCGTTCAGGATGTCGAAATAGCCTTCCGCGTAGATGATGGCGTCGTTCATGTCGTCGAAGATGCGGTGGAGCTGGGTGATGGGGGCCGTGACGTTCGAGAAGAGCATGATGTGGTACATGATCTTGCCGATCGTCATCCCGGGGTAGCCGCTCAGCACGAGGTAGGCCGTCAGGATGATGATGAGGACGGTCCCGACCTGGCGCACGAAGCTCTTCAGCGCGTCGAAGGTGAAGCTGGTCCTGCGGACGAGGATCTGGTTGTCCGTGAACTTGGTCTGGAGGTCCCACTGCTTTTCGCTCTCGATCTGCTCGCGGTTGAAGCTCTTGATCACGTTCATGCTTTCGATGATGCTCATCAGCCCGTGGCCCTTCTGCTCGCGGTAGTTGCGCATGTTGCGGCGCCAGCCCTTGAGCTTGCGGGCCTGGCGCACCGTGATCCAGAAATAGACCGGGACGATGCCCAGCGCCGTCAGGCCGACATAGACGTTCGCGGCGAACATCAGCACCAGCGCGAGGATCGCGCTCGTGAAGAGCGGCAGCAGGTCGATGAAGAAGTTCTGGACCGTGCGCGAGAGGCTGCTCACACCCTGGTCGATGCGCGTCTGGAGCTGGCCGGTCGCGTTCTCGCTCCGGGAGAAGAACGCCATCCGGAAGCTCAGGATGCGGTCCACGACCGCCTGCGACATGTCCTTGCTCACGTTCACCCGCATCCGCTCGCCGAAGTAATTCTGGGCGAAGGTGATCAGCGCGGAGAGGACTTCCTTGCCGAGCAGGACGAAGGAGATGATTGTCAGGATGCGGAGCGCGTCGCTCCAGGCGAAGTCCGTCCCGACGAGCGCGTTGATCGCGTCGACGGTGCGGTCGAGGACGATGGCGTTGACCTGCGCCATCAGGGAGCCGGCCAGCGTCAGGACCAGCGTGATTACGACGAGCCAGCGGTACGGCCTGACGAAGGGCCGTACGTTCTTGAAAAGCGAAAAGATGTTCATTTTATACCGTTGATATCCAAGATGTTACTGCACTTTCTGGCCGAGGAAGAGGACGAGCCCCGTCGCGCGTTCGCGGATTGCGAACAGGAAGGGGCGGTCGGCGCGGAACTCCTTCGGGTCGATCGGGATGGCGGTCGTCTCGAGCATGCCGATGGCGGTCACCGCAGCGGCTTCCGTGCCCTGCTCGTTGAAGTCCACGAAGGTCTTCTGCTTCACGAGCCCGATCTTCAGCGATTTCGGCGACAGGCCCGAGAAATCCGCGGCGTTGCTGAACGCGAGTTCCATTCCCAGTCCCTTCAGCGTCTTGTTGAGGTTGATTTCGTATTCCATCCGGAACTTCGGAGCGGTCACGTGGACCCGCTCGCGCTCGAAGCCCCGCACGGTGCGGTTCCAGGCCTCGCCGTCGAAGCCCTTGACGAACTTGCGGAAATCCAAACCCTCCCGCGGCAGGATCAGCACCGCCGAATAGGAGCCGTTCCCGTAGGGGAGCGAGACCGCCTGGAACGTTTCTTCCTCATAGTAGGGGACGCGGAACGTCTCCTCCATCAGCCGGGCCTCCGGCGTGCTGCCGTCCAGCGCGTGGAAGCGGCCCGTGTAGCTGTAGGAGAACGGGGTCGCCCAGGTGCCGTTGAAGTACAGGGCGTTCAGGAGCAGCATTTTCATCTCGGCGCTGAGCTGATCCAGGATCGAGCCGATCTTGTCGTGGGTCTTCTCGGCGCACCAGGCGTTGATCCCCTCGAGCGTCTCCGGCGCGTCGAAATCGGCCGCGGCCGCGGCCGCGCCGTAGTTCGCCTCCGCCCAGCGGGCGAATTCCGGCTTCACTTCCGTGTCGCTGTGGACCCAGATCGAATTCGCAATCTCGAGGGTCGTCTTCGGATCCGCCGCCTGCAGCGCTTCCGCCGTCTTGCGGAAGTATTCGCCCAGGTCCTCCCGGGTCCATCCCGCGAGGCCGAGCGTCTTCATCATCGCTTCCGCCGTCCGCCCCTCGGCGCCCCCGGTCACCAGCGACAGCGCCATCGTAAGGCTCATCGGCGAAAGGAACACGTCCTTCCCGTCCTCGACCGCCCGGAACACCTTGAAACCGAACGCATTGATCTCTTTCTCCACTCCCGGCTCCTCCGGTTCCTGCATCTCCTTCATTTCCTGCTCTTCGTCCATCCATTCCTCCTGCGGGAGGTCCGTTTTCTTCATTTTACCGAACGAATAAACCAGTCCGCCGGCCACGGCCAGCAGCAAAACAATGATCAGCACTTTTTTCATTTTTATTGCGTTGAACGATTTCGTACACAAGGGTTTATTTCATCCAGCGGTCGAGCCAGTCGAAGTAGGTGCGGTGCCAGTAGAGGGCGTTCTGGGGCTGGAGGATCCAGTGGCACTCGGTCGGGAAGACGACGAGCTTCGACGGGACGCCCATGTACTGGGCGCAGTTGAAGGCGGCCATGCCCTGGTCGTACGGGATGCGGAAATCCATCCCGCCGTGGATGCAGAGGATCGGGGTATGCCAGTTGCGGACGTTGACGTCGGGGGAGTTGGCGTAGTGGCGCTTCGCCTCCGGGAACTCGCTCCAGGGCGAGCCGCTCAGGAAGCCGCGGCCCAGGCCGCCGTTGTCCCACTCGGGGAACCACATCTCCTCGGTCGTGTAGTACATGTAGCGCTCGTCGAAGATGCCGGCGTGGGCGATGAAGCAGTCATACAGGTCGCCGTGGATGCCGGCGAGGTAATAGACGCTGTAGCCGCCGTAGCTGGCGCCGCAGGCCGCGAGCTTCGAGACATAGGGCTCGGCCTTGATCTCGCGCGCCGCGCTCAGGTAGTCCTGCATGTTGAGGCCGATGTAGTCGCCCGAAATCTCCTCCTTCCATTCCTGACCGAAGGCGGTCGTTCCGCGGCGGTTCGGCATCACGACGATGAAGCCCTGCGCGGCCATCAGCCGGTAATTCCAGCGGTATGACCAGCCCTGGCTGAGCGTGCCCTGGGGGCCGCCGAGGCAGATTTCGATCGCCGGATACTGCTTCGCGGCGTCGAACTCCGGCGGGTAGAGGACCCAGGTCAGCATGTCCTTGCCGTCCACGGTCCTGACATAGCGCTTCTCGCAGACGGGTTCGGCCATCTGGCGGAGGATCGGGCCGTTCTCGTCCGTCAGCTGGGCGTAGGATACGCCGTCGGTCCCGTCGACCGTGATCCGCACGAGTTCGTTCGGGAAACTCAGGCTGCAGTAGCTCGCGAAGAACTCCTCGACGCCGCCGTTCTTCCGGTAGGCGAACGGGGAATTGAAGTCGAACCACCAGTCCCCGTCCGTGATGCGGCTGATGCGGCAGCTCCCGACATCGGCGCGGAAGAGGGCCTGGAGGCCGTCCACGAGCGCGTTGAAGATGATTTCGCGGTCGTCCGGCGTCCAGAAGATGCCGGCGGCGTCCGCATCCAGGGATTCGCTGATCCAGCGGATGTCGCGGGCCTCCATCGTCGCGCCGTCCGTGCGGACTTCCGCGACCATCAGGCGCTGCTGGTCCGCCTCGTAGCCGTCGCGGGCCATGCTGATCCACGCCAGCTTCCTGCCGTCGTGCGACCAGACCGGGTCCGTGTCATAGCCGCCTTCCATCGGGATGCAGACCGTGCTGTCGGTCTCGACGTCGTAGAGGTAGATCTCCGCATCCGTCGAGAACGCGTAATCGATGCCGGCCTTTTTCCGGCAGCTGTAGGCGATGTGGCGGGAATCCGGATTCCAGTCGAGTTGCTCCAGGCCGCCGAAGGGCTCCGTCGGGAGTTCGTAGGGCTCATCGCCGAGGATGTCCCTGGCGACATCCGGGGTAATGATGCCCTTGCCGAAGGGGGCGACGTAGGTGCGGGGCGTTTCGGTGACCCAGTGGTCCCAGTGGCGGTACATCAGGGACTCTGTGGCGTAGGCTTCCGCCTGGCCGAGCAGCGGGTCGCTGTGGTCCGGGGTCTTGACGGTGCCCGGGACCGTGCTGAGGAACAGGATCCGGGATTCGTCCGGGGAGATCTTGAACTCGCCGATGCCGGACGGGATGTCGCTCAGCCGGTCGCGCTTGCCGAGGCTGGCGCCCTTGAGCGGGGCTTTCCAGATCTGGCCGCCCTGGAGGAAGTAGATGCTGCGGCCGTCCGCGCTCCAGCGGGCGTTGCTGACGCTTTTCGCGTAGCGGGTCAGCTGGCGGACGTTGCTGCCGTCGATGTCGCAGATGAAGAGGTTGCGGCAGCTGCGGTTGTCCGCGATCGAGTTGTAACTGACGCCGTAGAGGATTTTTGTCCCGTCAGGGGAGACCTGCGGGTCGCTGAGGCGTCCCAGCGAAAGGAGGGCTTCCGGCGTCATCCGGCCGTCCGTGAGCTTGATTTCCGAGCGGCCGATGTAGGCGGGCTCGTCCTGTTTCTGTTTTTTCATCTGGCGGGCAATCAGGGTCCCGACGCCGTACCCCGCGAGGAAAAGCAGGGCACAGAGGGCGGCCGGAACGAGTATCTTCTTGGCTTTCATCATTTATGATATTTTGCTGTAATCCTTGATGTTGTATTTGTCTTTGCGGAGCTCGCGGACGAGCGGGGCGTTCTGCGGGGCGGCGAGGGCCGGGTCCGCGGCGAGGACGCGGTCGGCAAGCTCGCGGGCCTGGGAGAGCAGGACGCCGTCGCGGGCGAGGGACGCGATGTTGAGCGCGATCGGGAGGCCGCTCTGCTGCGTCCCCTCGAGGTCGCCCGGCCCGCGCATCTTCATGTCCTCCTCGGCGAGCACGAAGCCGTCCTCGGTCGCGCAGAGCAGGTCCAGGCGCTTCTGGGAGTCCTTGCCGGTCTTCGGGTCCTTGACGAGGATGCAGTAGGACTGCTCCGCGCCGCGGCCGACGCGGCCGCGCAGCTGGTGGAGCTGGCTCAGGCCGAAGCGCTGGGCGCTCTCGATCACCATCACGGAGGCGTTCGGGACGTCCACGCCGACCTCGATCACGGTCGTCGAGACGAGGATCTGGGCGCGGCCTTCCACGAAGGCGGCCATCTGGAAGGCCTTTTCCTCCGCACTCTGCTGGCCGTGGACGATCGCGACCTTGTAGGGCGGGAAGGGGAACGCGGCCACGATTTCCTCGTAGCCCTGCTCCAGGTTCTTCAGGTCCATCTTTTCGCTCTCGAAGATCAGCGGGTAGACCACGAAGACCTGCCGGCCCTGCGCGATCTCCTTCTTCATGAAGTTGTAGAGCTCGTAGCGCTTGCCCTGGCCGATCTGGAGCGTGCGGACGGGCTTGCGGCCCGGCGGCATCTCGTCGATCACGGAGACGTCGAGGTCGCCGTAGAGGGTCATCGCCAGCGTCCGCGGAATCGGCGTCGCCGTCATGACGAGGACATGCGGCCGCATTCCTTCCGGGCCTTTCTGCCAGAGTTTCGAGCGCTGGTCGACGCCGAAGCGGTGCTGCTCGTCGATCACGGCGAGGCCCAGCCGGCGGAAGCGCACGTCGTCCTCGATCAGGGCGTGGGTCCCGATCAGGATGCCGAGGCTGCCGTCCGCGAGGGCTGCGTGGATCTCGCGGCGCTCGCGGGCGCCGGTGCTGCCGGTCAGCAGCGCGCAGCGCACGCCCGTCGGGGCGAGGTAGCGGGAGATGTTGGCGTAGTGCTGCTGGGCGAGGACTTCCGTCGGGGCCATCAGGCAGGCCTGGAAGCCGTTGCCGACCGCGATCAGCGCGGAGAGCACGGCGACCATCGTCTTGCCGGAGCCGACGTCGCCCTGCAGCAGGCGGTTCATCTGGCGGCCGGAGGCCATGTCCGCGCGGATTTCCTTGATCACGCGCTTCTGGGCGCCGGTCAGCGCGTAGGGGAGGGCGGCGTAGCAGGCGTTGAAGTCCGGGCCGACCTTCGGCATGCGGATGCCGTTCTCGGCGCGGCTGCGGACGTATTTCTGCTTCAGGAGCGAGAGCTGCAGGAAGAAGAGCTCCTCGAACTTCAGGCGGTAGGTCGCCTTCGCAAGGGCTTCCTGGTTCTGGGGGAAGTGGATGTTGCGGAGCGCGTAGGCCAGCGGGGCAAGGCCCTTTTCCCGGAGGATGTAGTCCGGGAGGGTTTCTTCGATCTCCGGGAGGCAGGCGGCGAGGGCGGCGTCCTGGAGCTTGAGCATCACCTTGCCGGTGATGCCGGCGTTCTTCAGGGCTTCCGTGCTGGTATAGACGCCGGTCAGCGTGCCGGGGCCCGCGGCGGACGCGCCCGCCTGCGGGGGCGCGTCGATTTCCGGGTGGACGAGGTTGATCCGGCCGCCGAAGGTCGTCGGCTTGCCGAAGAAGACGAAAAGCGCGCCGGGTTTCAGGCGCTCGGCGCTCCAGCGGATGCCCTTGAAGAAGACGAGCTCGAGCTGGCCGCTCTCGTCGGCGACGATGACGCTGAGGCGCTTGCCTTTCATCTCCGCCTTCACGACGCGGGCGAGGACCTGGACGTAGGCGAGGTCCGGGCGGATGTCGGCGATCGGGAGGATGCCGCTGCGGTCGATGTAGCGGAAGGGGTAGAGATGGATCAGGTCGGAGAAAGTCGTGATGCCAAGCTCCCGCTGCAGCAGCAGGGCCCGCTTCGGCCCCACCCCCGGCAGATACTGGATTTCCGATGCCAACTTTCCCATCGTCTTTCGGCTGCTTTTCACAAAGATAATAAATCGGAGGCAGTCCCAAGAAAAAAATCTGCGGGCAGCAAAATGCCCGCAGATTTTTATCGGTATCGTTCCCGGAGGGATTACAGCTTCGGACCGGCCTTGACGAGGGCCTTGCCGGCGCGGTTGGACTCGTACTTGGCGAAGTTCTTGATGAAGCGGCCGGCGAGATCCTTGGCCTTGACTTCCCATTCCTCAGGCTTGGCGTAGGTGTCGCGCGGATCGAGGATGCCGGTGTCGACGCCTTCGAGCTTGGTGGGGACCTCGAAGTTGAAGTAAGGGATCATCTTGGTCGGGGCCTTGTCGATCGAGCCGTTCAGGATCGCGTCGATGATGCCGCGGGTGTCGCGGATGGAGATGCGCTTGCCGGTGCCGTTCCAGCCGGTGTTGACAAGGTAGGCCTTGGCGCCGCACTTTTCCATCTTCTTCACCAACTCCTCGGCGTACTTGGTG
>JAFRVZ010000018.1 GCA_017438265.1 Bacteroidales bacterium | reverse complement strand
TACGGCGCGTCCTGCCCGCCGTAGGCCATCAGGCCGAGGCTGCGCAGGGTCCGGACCATCCGTTCGGCGTTCTGCATATAATAATCCGTCGTTTCGCGGACCTGGGCGCTGCCCTCCGGCGAATAGACGGCCAGGGCCGCCCGCTGGCTCAGGTAGCTGGCCCCGTTGAACTTGGTCGACTGGCGGCGGGACCAGAGGGCGTTCAGGGCCACCCGCTCGCCGGACAGGGTCGCGACAGTCACTTCCTTGGGCACGACCGTATAACCGCAGCGCAGGCCGGTAAAACCGGCGGTCTTGGAGTAGCTGCGGAACTCGACGGCGACCTTGCGGGCGCCCTTGATCTCGTAGATGCTGTGGGGAATGCCGTCGTGGCGGATGTAGGCCTCGTAGGCGGAGTCGAAAAAGATCAGGGCGTCGTTCTCCCGGGCATACTCGACCCAGCGGGCCAGCTCCGTGCGCGGGATCGCCGTGCCGGTCGGGTTGTTCGGGGAACAGAGGTAGATGATGTCGACCCGCTGCGACGGAAGTTCCGGGCGGAACCCGTTCTCGGCGGTACAGGGCAGGTAGATGACATTCGACCAGCGGCCGTCTTCGCCCTGCACGCCGGCGCGGCCGATCATCACGTTGGAATCGATGTAGACGGGATAGACGGGGTCGCTGACCGCGATGCTGTTGTCCCAGCGGACCAGCTCCTGGAAATTGCCGATGTCGCTCTTGGCGCCGTCCCCGACGAAAATTTCGTCGGGATCGAGGTGGATGCCGCGGGCGAGATAATCGTTCTTCAGGATGGCCTCGCGAAGGAATTCATACCCCTGTTCCGGACCATAGCCGCGGAAGGTGTCCGCGGAGGCCATCTCTTCCGTCGCGGCGTGCAGCGCTTCGATGACGGCCGGGCAGAGCGGCCGGCTGACGTCGCCGAGCCCGAGGTTGACCAGTTCGGCTTTCGGGTGCAGCGCCCGGTGGATATTGACCTCGCGGGCGATATCCGAGAACAGGTAGTTGTTCGAAAGCTTGAGGAAGTGGTCGTTGACGAGGGCCATGGCGCTACAGTTCGATATCACCGTCAAAAACGTACGCGGCAGGGCCGCTCAGGTACACGTGGCCGCTGTCGGCGTTCCAGTCGACCTCCAGCGTGCCTCCGTCCATCCGGACGGCGCTGCGGCGCGGGGCGCGGCCGGTCCGGGCCGCTGCCACGGCGACGGCGCAGGCACCGCTGCCGCACGCGAGCGTCCGCCCGCTTCCCCGCTCCCAGACGCGGGCGCGGATGCCGTCGGGGCGGACTTCGGCGAACTCGATGTTGCATCGCTGCGGAAACAGCAGATGGCGCTCCAACTCGGGCCCTTCCTGCGCGAGGTCGACCGCTTCCGCGTCATCGACGAAGAGGACGCAGTGGGGGTTGCCCATGCTGACGAACGTTCCGCGCCGGGATGTCCCGGGCAGCGTTTCGTCGACCAAGGAGGGAACGGCGAGAAGCGCCGGATCTGAAAACGCCGGCAGGCCCATATCCGCCGTCACCGACGTGACCCGCCCGGCGGCGTCCGTCCGCAGGCACAGCTCCACGACGCCGGACAGCGTCGCGAGGCGGATCTGCCGCTTCCGGGTCAGCCCGCGCTCATACAGGTATTTCCCGATGCAGCGGCAGGCATTGCCGCACATCCGGCCCTCGGAGCCGTCGGCATTGAAGATGCGCATCCCGAAGTCCGCCTCCGGGCCCGGAGCGGGTTCGATCAGCACGAGGCCGTCGGAGCCGACACCGGTATGCGGGCGGCTCCAGGCGCGGGCCGCCGCGGCCGGGTCGGGAACCGGATAAAGGGACGTATCGACATAGATATAGTCGTTCCCCGCACCGTGCATTTTCGTGAAATGGACCTTCATATAACGGATAGCGAATTTACGAACAATTCTCCGAAGCGGCGCCCCTTCCGGGGATATTTTATCAACAAGATTTTCAGCGGATAAACTGTAAGCGGAAGCCCTGGATTTCTTAGGAATAGTAAGCCCGGAGCCCGAATTGATTCCAGTCTGAAAGCCGTCCGGATCCGCTCGAAAAAAAAACATGGTTTCAGCCCCCGCGAGGACACCCTCGTCGTCATCGACGACAGCATCGTCCCCGGGACGACGCTGCACGAGAGCATCCTGAAGATCCTCGACCGCCTCCACCCCCGCAAGATCGTGATGGTCAGCTCCTCCCCGCAGATCCGCTATCCGGATTACTATGGCATCGACATGGCCCGCCTCGAAGAGTTCTGCGCCTTCCTCAACTACATCGAAAGCCAGCCGGATTTCCGCGGACAATGATTATCTTTGTACCGACCAACCCTGAACCCATGCAGACCTTCTCCAGAATCGCAGCGGCCGTCCCGCGGGTATGGCTCGCGGACGTCGACAAGAACCAGTCGGAAATCCTCTCCCTGATGCACGAAGCGGCCGGCCGCGGCGTGCAGCTGCTCGTCTTTCCGCCGGATGCGCTGACCGGCGCGACCTGCGGCAGCCTGTTCCGGCAGGAGCTGCTGCGGGAGCGGCGCGAGGCCGCCGCGGAGGAAATCCGGCAGGAGGCGGCGAGACTGGGGATCCGCGTCTTCCTGGACGGCCGGGACGGCCCCGTGGAAGGCATCGCGATCCGCCGGGAAGCCCGCGCCGAGGAAGTGACCGGCTACCGTTTCCTGCGCGCAAACCTCGCCGCGGAATCGAAGGGAATGGTCCTGCTCTACTGTTCCTCCGGCTACGGGGAATCGACCCAGGACGGCGTCTACGCCGGCAGCGCCCTGATCTTCCGGGACGGCCGCCTGCTCGCCGAGAATCCGCGCTTCCGGCGCAGTTCGACCCTGCTCGTCGCGGACCTCGGCGCCGAAGGGACGCCGGTCGCTCCGTATGTCCCGCAGACCGGCAGCCGCTCCCCCTTCGTCGCCGACGACCCGGACGAACGCGCGCTGCGCTGCGAGGAAGTCTTCGCCATCCAGACGACGGCCCTCTGCGCCCGCCTGGAGCACATCCGCTGCCGAACCGCCCTGGTCGGCATCTCCGGTGGCCTGGACAGCACCCTCGCCCTGCTGGTCTGCTGCGCCGCCTTCGACGCGCTCGGCATCCCGCGGGAAAACATCCACGCCGTCACGATGCCCGGCTTCGGGACCTCCGGCCGGACCCACGGCAACGCGTGGCAACTGATGGAGAAACTCGGCACGACCCCCCGCGAGATTCCGATCGCCGAAGCCGTCAGCGGCCATTTCAAGGACATCGGCCAGGATCCCTCGCTCCGCGACGTCACGTTCGAGAACGCCCAGGCGCGGGAGCGCACCCAGATCCTGATGGACCTCTCCAACCGCCTCGGCGGCATCGTCGTCGGCACCGGCGACCTCTCGGAAATCGCCCTCGGCTGGTGCACCTACAACGGCGACCACATGTCGATGTACAATGTCAACGGCGGCGTCCCGAAGACCCTGATGCAGACCATCGTCTCCTGGGCGGCCCAGGGTCCCTTCTCCGCCGTCGGCGACGTCCTGCGCGACATCGTCGCGACCCCGATCAGCCCGGAGCTGACCCCGACGGACGCGGAAGGCAACATCCACCAGAAGACCGAAGACATCATCGGCCCCTACGAGCTCCACGACTTCTTCCTCTACCACCTCGTCCGCCACGGCCGCCGTCCAGCGGCGATCCTCACCCGCGCGAAGGACGCCTTCGCGGGAATCTACGGCGAAGAAGAAATCAAAAAATGGCTGAAGACCTTCCTGAAAAGGTTCTTCAGCCAACAGTTCAAGCGCTCCTGCAGCGCGGACGGCCCGAAGGTCGGCTCGGTCAGCCTGTCGCCGCGCGGGGCCTGGACGATGCCGTCCGACGCCTCCGCCGCGCTCTGGCTCTCCGACCTGGACTAAGGCCTAGAAGAGATCATACGTCAGTCCGAACGTGGACAGGGAGGCGTGCGGGTCCAGTTTGTCGCCGTCCGGAATCCGCGGTCCGATACTGTTTTCCCTTCCGACGGAAAGGCGGAAGTTCGACAGGCGCAGGCCCAGGGCCCAGCCGTAGACCGGTCCGAAGGTATCCCAGCCCGCATTGGCCGTAAAGTCAACCCATTCGAACACGCCGAAAGGATGCAGGCCGAACGCTCCGCGGGCGTCCCAGTACGGCATCGCGCCGTAGTGGGTATAGCTCGCCACGGCCCCGACGGACAGCGTATCCCAGAACGGCATCGTGTACTTGGCGGCCGCGTTCCACTGGACGGGGAGACTCCCCCACCGGTTCATCGCCGCGCTCTTGCGGAGGCGGAGCGCCGCCACATACTCGTCCGCCACGTCCTTCGCCAGTTTCTTGACGCCGTCCAGGCTGAAATCGGCGAACGTCGCCTCCTTCAGGCCGGTGAACGAGGCCGTCCCGGAGGATTCGGCCGCATTGCCGTAGTGCCAGAGGATGCCGCCCAGGTTCAGCATCGACGCAGACAGCGTCAGATACGGATTCGGGCAGATCACGACGCCGAAGTCCAGGGCCAGGCCGACGCCGGAAGGGAGGCCGGTCTTGTTCTTTTCGGTGCGGAACGGATTGAGGAACCCTTCCTCGTCCGGAATCAGGTTCTTCGAGCGGTTCGTCAGGTCGAAGCGGGCTTCGATGTCCGTCGTATATTCCGTCTCGTCCATCGTCAGGTCCAGCTTCGTAACCTGGTAGGACGCCGCGTTCAGGCCCAGCAGGAGCTTGGAGCGGAAACCGACGGTCACGATGCCGTCCAGGTCGCGGGAATAGCCGTAGGCGAGCTCGGCGTACAGCTGGCCCGCCAGGCCGGCGTCGCTCAGGTCATAGGGCGAGCGGGCCGTACCCTTCTTGAGGATTTCGAAGACCTCGATCGGGACGGAGGCGCTGTAATTGCCGTGGACGCCGGCCTCGAAGGTGTGGTAGGCCGCACCGCGGGCCATTCCGTAGGAGAAGAGGTTGTACTGGACGGCCGAAAGCTTGTAGTTGTCCGGCTGGAGATTGGCGAGGAAGGTTTCGGCCGGGACCGACGAATGCAGCGCCGTCACGACGGAACCGCCCACCGGATAATACTTCGCCCGTTCGCCCACGTTGGTTCGGGCTTGCTTCGAGAAATCGCCGACGCTCAGGAAATCCACGGGATTCTGCAGGGCCGGGTTGAAACGGTAGCCCGTCCGGTAATCTCTCAGGAAAAAGCCTTCCAGGAACGACTGGGCGTCCAGGGGAAGGAGGGCGCAGAGGAGCAGCGCCAGGAACAGGATGGATCGTTTACTTTTCATGGTTGCCGATGGGAAGGGTGATGCCCCCGCGGAGCGTGAAACTGGAGGAACGGACGGAAAGGCCCTGGGCGGCCGAAACCGGCGCGGTGCCGAAGCCCGGGGCGGCGGCGAAGCGCAGGTTGAGCCGCAGGCCGTGGATGTCCGGGATGGTCCCTTCCGCGGTCCTGACGGTCAAGGTCAGCGGGGTCGTCACCGGATGCTCCGGGGAGCCGCCGGCGATGGTAACATTCTCGGAGAAGGTGACGTTGGGGTCCTCCTCCCCGTCAGCGCCGAGCAGGGTGATGTGCTCGACCGTGGCTTCGACCGGGAGGGTGCTTTCCACTTCCAGCCGGACCGTCGCTTCATGGAGCGCGAAACGGGCGGTCTCCAGGTGGAGCGAGAGCGGATACGTGAAGGGGAAATCCAGGCTCTCCCCCAGTCCCAGGTGGGACCGGAACCGGTATGCGAAGACGAAATCGGAATCCAGGTTGTCGGACCACGCGTCCAGCAGGTTCTCCGGCATCCAGAGCCAGACCTTGTCCAGGACGACGTCGCCGGGCGCCGGATCGTACGTCCCGGGCAGGTCGAACTCCGCAAAGGTCTCCGGCCGGGACCGGGACGGGATTTCGAAATCCTTTAGCACGACGCTCTGCAGCGCCTCGTCGTATCCGTCCACGACGCTGGCCGTCACCGACATCGGGACGCTTACGCCAAGGGGATTCTCCACCGTCAGGGTATAATGCCGGTCCGGCAGTTCGATGCCGAACAGGGTCAGCATCGACAGGAGGAACGGGAGTCCGGCCCGTTCTTCCTCCGCCATGAAGACGAAGGCTTCCTCCCCGGGCGCCTGCGCGGCGATATCGGAATAGGACCAGGAGGCGATCTCGTTCTTCCCTTCCAGAACCAGGCAGCCTTCGTCGTCCGTCTTGATCAGCTCGGCCAGCGGTCCGACCCGGTTCAGGGCATCCTGGAGGGTGATGGGCGCGACGGTACCCAGGGGAACGGTGATTTCTTCGCCGAACAGGGTCACCGTGCGGTCAATCTCGCCGCCGTACGCCGGGTCCGCCTTGTCGCAGGAGGAGAAGGCAGGCACGGCCGCAAGAAGAATGGCAAGCACGTAAAATTTCGTGGACATCGGGCAATACTTTTTATTATCTTTGCAAAGATAGCCATTCTCCGGTAGAAAAAAGATGAAAAAGTTATCCCTGTTGTTCTCCACTGCGCTTTTGCTGGCCGCCTGCGGCCCGAAAGACGGGACCTATGACCTGCGCGTCCTCTCGACCAACGACGTCCACGGCAGCTGGTTCGACGAAGATTACGTCACCGGCGCCCCCCGGACTTCCCTCTTCGCCGTGAAACACAGCGTCGACAGCATCCGCGCGGCGGCAGGCGCGGAGAACGTGCTGCTGATCGACGCCGGCGACTGCCTCCAGGGAAACAACGCGGCGTACTATTTCAACTACGTCGACACGCAGACGCCCCACCTCTACCCGCGCCTCGCGGCCTATATGGGCTACGACGCGGTCACGGTCGGCAACCACGACATCGAGGCCGGCCATCCGGTCTATGACCGCGTCGCACGCGACCTCCGCCGCCACGGCATCCCGTTCCTTGCCGGCAACGCCGTCCGCACGGACAACGGCAAGCCCTACTTCCCGGCATACAAGGTCTTCCGGAAAAACGGCCTGAAAGTGCTCGTGCTCGGCTACACCAACGCCAACATGAAGGCCTGGCTGAACGAGAGCCTCTGGAGCGGGATGGACTTCCTCTCGCTCATCCCCCTCGTCCAGCAGGACGTCGACCGCCTGAGCCTGAAATACAAGCCCCAGGTCGTCGTCGTCTCGGTCCATTCCGGCACCGGCAACGGCGACGGGACGATCCTCGAGAGCCAGGGCCTGGACCTCTATAACTCCCTCCGCGGCGTGGACTTCCTCATCTGTTCCCACGACCACCGCCCCGTGACCTACAGCAACGGCAGCTTCGCGCTGATCAACAGCGGCAACGCCGCCCGCAACCTCGGCAGCGGCGAAATCCGGCTGGAGATCAAGGACGGCCGCGTCGTCTCGAAGGAGGTCTCCGCCTCGATCATCCCGGTGCACGCCCGCCAGGTCGACCCCACGATGAAAGCCCGTTTCCAGCCGGATTTCGACAAGGTCAAGGCCTTCACGCTGCAGGAAGTCGGCGAACTGACGACCGACCTGCGGACCGCCGACGCCTTTGCCGGCCCCTGTGACTACATCAACTTCATCCAGACGGTCTGCCTGCAGGACACCCCCGCCCAAATCTCCTTCGCAGCCCCGCTGACCCAGAACCAGACAATCAAGGCCGGCAAGTTGATCTACAACGACATGTTCAGCCTCTACCGCTTTGAAAACCAGTTGTTCATCGTCAGGATGACCGGCCGGGAAGTCAAGGATTTCCTGGAATTCTCCTACAACCGCTGGATCCGGACCATCTCGTCCCCGGACCAGCACCTGCTCCGCATCGTCCCCCGCGCGGACGCCCGGTACGACAACGAGACCTGGTCCTTCGAGGAGGCCTCCTACAATTTCGACGCGGCGGCCGGCATCAACTACACGGTTGACGTGACCAGGCCCTTCGGCGAGCGGATCGCAATCGCTTCGATGGCGGACGGCTCCCCCTTCAGCCCGGAGGCCGAATACAATGTCGCGATGACCTCCTACCGCGCGAGCGGCGGCGGAGACACGATGCGCCTGGGCGCCGGCATCGACACCGGCCGCATCGAAGAGCGTGTCGTGGAAAAATACCCCGAAATCCGCGAGCTGATGTACGACTACATCCGCGCCCACGGCACCGTCGGCCCCGAAACCTTCAGCCGTCCCGAAATCCTCGGCACCTGGCGCTTCATCCCGGAAGACCTCGCCTCTCCTGCAATTCAATCAGATCTGAAGCTCCTTTTCGGTCTTCCCTCACACCGCTGAGAGGCAAGCAAGTGTTTTTAAGATAGCCGGAAAGGCTACTTCGCGAAAAGACTATAGTCCCCTGAAACGCCGCTTCGCGGCCCCTCCCTAAAGGGCCCCTCCCTCTTATGTTGCCGAGGGTGGCACAGTTTCAGGGGACTATAGTCTTTTCGTCTCGTGCCTCCCGGCTCCGCAATAAAAAACTAACACTATGTGATGAATAGCCAGAAAGCTGATACAAGCGAATATATTAATCCTTGTTTTGTAGCTGTATTATTGTCGTATATACGCTCGGCTATCTGTTGCCCGACTTTAAACCAGATTTCAGTTAGACTGTTATTCGATCTGCAATCAAGGCTAGACAGGAAATGATTATTGCTTACACCTAATGACATAAATCTTGTGTGTGCAACGTGGTTTTGTAATCTTAATAATTGAAGAATCATCTAGCTTCTCAAGCATTGTTTGGCCACAGAACAGTTGCATCATTTCTGTTTTTGTAGTAATATCCAATTCTTTTAGTGGAGTTTACGAAATAGATAAAGATGTCAAAAAAAAATGATTGTATTGAGATCAAGGCACTCTATTTTACATTGAGCACTGACATTTATCCCATCAGAACAATAGAGCCCCAAAGTATCAGGGTCCCAGTGTTATTATTCCTCATTTTTTCTTCTTAAATGCGAATATATTAGTATATTTCACTACTTTTAGTAATTCTACGAAATAAAATGAATTAACCAAGTAATGGACAGATATTATGAAGCTAGAAAGAGTTCTTGAAAGATTGAACTCCCTCGAAAAGGGACAATTCGTTAAAATCATCAACCTTCTTTCCTCCGAAGAAAAGAATAACCCTAGACTTGAAGCCATTTTAAGCCAGGCGGATTCTAATCTAAAGAATGCTGATGCGATTCAACTTACTCAAGCATTTGAGGAATTAGCCGACCGCTTTGTATCCTTTGTCAGAGAGGATTATTCTAAGGTATCTTCACAGTTAGACATACTTCTAAATATTATTACTCGTGATGGAAACTCCATCATGAGGTTAGACTGGTTTTCCAAACTTTACGATAAGGAAATTGATAAGCAGAAGAAGGCCATTGCTGTTTTTAAAGCCGATGTGACAGCTGAAAAACCATCTTTGGACCCCTCTCGCGTCAGAGACTATAAGGTATTCGCTGCATGTTTGAAGGCTGCGTATTTCAATGACGTTGAATCAAATTTTGCTCCTAAAATCACCTCTGACGAGCAGTCGATTCTTGATACACTGGCAAATACTCTCGAGCTTTCTCTCGATGAAAGAACGATGATTAAGTATTCAGTCTTAGGTATAAAGAAAGTCCATAATATTGACGAGGTTGTTTCAGAGCTTAAGGATAAGGGACTTATCTTCCTATCTAGGAAAAACAATGTCCTATATGTCGCCGACGAGATAATGACCATTGCAAGGCGGATTCGGGGAAAGGAGATTGCAGACAAGTACTTCCGCAGGGTACTATTGCAGTTCAGAGAACCACAGATCAATCAAATATGTCGTAAGCATAGCATTGACGTCAAACTACAATACAATGAAAAAGTTGAAGCCATCATTGCTTCCGGAGTTGCGTTCTCTGATGTCCTTAAAGAGGATATCCACAAGAGCGATGTTAAACTTGTAGATAGGAGAAAAGTAATCACTTCACTATGTGATGAAAAACTCGCGATCGTCCCTAGCATTAAGGGTGCCACGCTTGACGAAAAAGTGAATAATTTAATTTCTTATTTTGCCAACCTCTATGGAGACGAAAAGATTGGCATCTCTTCCGGAGGATATGAAAGAATGCTTATCGATCTCAATGCCAATGTAAAAGGAGCAGAAAAAACTATTCGAGATGCCTTCCAACTTCAGGAAGAAGAAGTTATGCATGGGGAGTTCTTAATTGACTTCAATATTATGCCTCGAGATGTTCTTGAGTTGTTTTCTTCCGAGGCTCTTACAGCTCTATGTGAAGCAAAAGGGATTAAGACCCGTGGTAACATCGTTGATAACATCATTGCTGCGTATAAAGATACTGAGGACTTACTTGTTGAGAATTATGAATCCATCGGTTTTCGTGATATTAATGCATTGAAAGAGAATGGTATTGTTCTAACTGAAGCAGAACTAGGATCTTCCTTTGAGGAAGTAACTAAGTACATCCTTAGTAAACTTGGACTTAATGTTGACGAGAATCTCCGAAAGAAACTTAATTCCGAAAAAGATAAGATGGATATTCTTATCCGTACTGGTGAAAAGTCAGTTGTTCTCGTAGAATGTAAAACTGTAAAAGAGAATGGCTATAACAAATTTAGCTCTATCTCCAGACAGGTCAAGGCGTATAAGAGCCTTCTTGAAAAGAGCGGTTTACAAGTTGATAGAATACTGATCGTTGCCCCGGATTTCTCTGAGGATTTTGTTGCGGATTGTGGAGACGAGTTTTCACTCCCCATTACGCTACTTAAAGCAGCTTCTCTTGCCAACATTTATGATGCAGTTAAGAGTTGCGGGAACAACCGTTTTACCCTCCAAATGCTTTCACGAGATATTCTGGTTCAAGAAGAAAGAATAATTCGTATCCTGAAGAAATAGACATCTTAATTAAAGCACGATTCGGGTAATATCTTCTCTGCAACCTCATTCGCTGCCTTTTGAGTCTTCTACTAACCGATATAGCGAATAGAGAAATCAGTTTCCATAAACCCGTATTTCCAAAGGAAGAAGACAATTATACGGAAGGTACATCGTATTATGCATTAGCTATTTCTTTATACGTGGCAACTGCTATTTAGTATTATGGCAATAATGAGAAGGATACCGATATTCGCACAATTAGCAGGTGGTCCATCAAAAGGTTCCACGTCCATTAAAAGTAATGAACAACGATAAGTAAATCTCTTTCCTGCACTCTGATAGTATAGTTTAGTTTTAGCCGGGAGGCAGGAGACGAAAAGACTATAGTCCCCTGAAACTGTGCCACCCTCGGCAACATAAGAGGGAGGGGCCCTTTAGGGAGGGGTCGCGAAGCGACGTTTCAGGGGACTATAGTCTTTTCGCGAAGTAGCCTTTCGGCTAAATGGCACGACTCTCTCTCAGACCGGCTATCTGCTCAGGATTAAGGCCGGTATACTTGGAGATCAACGCATCATCCAGGCCTTCGGCGAGCATACGCTGGGCGATGGCGGAAATGACTTCTTCCCGACCTTCGGCAAAGCCCTCCTCACGGGCGGTGCGGAGACGGCTCTTCTCGTCCAGTTCGGCCATAAACTTGGCCAGGTATTCGCGTTGTGTCATCTCGCTCATAGCAGCGAAGTTAGATAATCCGAATATCTTTTCCAAATAGGTTCCGCGATACTCGTCCGGCATTACTTCCATTGTTCCGATGTTCTTGATGGTGTACAGAATCCATTCCGCGCGGTCTTTGACTTCGGAGAGGGCAGCGGGTAGTTTCGGTAATTCAACCGTGACATAATGGACGCTGTCGGTGAATTCGATGCCGTTGTCACGGATGTTGCGAATCGTGTAGTGGTTGATCAGTTCATCGTTGGGCTTGATGCCCGGGATGATGAAATCGGTGATCGCGACCATATAGACGGGTGTAAGCTTATAGCTGTCGTTTGCCCCGCGGCGGAGCCGGTTGATGATGGGAAAGGATGAATAGAAGACCATCCGGTCGTTGAAGTCGTTCTGGCTCCTAATCTGCATTTCAATGATGAGGGTGCTGCCGTCTTCGGCTGTGCAACTGACGTCGATGGTCGATCGGCGGCCTTCCGGGCGCAGAGGCATTTGTTCCTGTGTAGTCAGTTCGACGGAGGTAATATGCCTTTCCGGAAGGATGGTGTTGATGAGTCGGAGAAGAAGGTCTTCATTCCCCGGAGTTCCAAAGATAAGTTTGAAGGCGTAGTCGATGCGGAGATCGACGAAAACAATGCCATGCCTGAGGGCCTCGTCCAGCGTTGTTTTTAAAGATTCCATAGTTTTATAAGCTTTGGTTAGCTCAAAACTACTTGATGGGAACCACGCTTACAAGACCCGGGATGCAGATTTATAAGTATCTTATGGTTTTTTCTGTTTCTTTAGATTTCTCGACTACGCTCGAAATGACAGAAAAGGCGCTCGAAATGACAAAGAGGCGCCCGAAATGGCAGATGGTCAGCGGCGGAAGCCTTTGAGGCGCTGGGCGAGGCCGCCGGTGGCGGCCATCTTCATCATCTTGCGGGTCCCCTCGAACTGCTTCAGGAGCTTGTTGACCTCCTGGAGCGACGTGCCGGAACCGTCGGCGATGCGCCGGCGGCGGGAGCCGTTAATGGCTTCCGGATGCTGCTTCTCGTAGGGCGTCATCGAAAGGATGATGGCTTCCGTGGCCTTGAAGGCGGTATCGTTGTCAATGTCGACATCCTTGATGGCCTTGTCGACGCCGGGAATCATCCCCGCCAGATCCTTGATGTTGCCCATCTTCTTGACCTGCTGGATCTGGTTGTAGAAATCCTCGAGGGTGAACTGGTCGCGGGCGAGCTTCCGTTTCAGCTCGCGCGCCTGCTGCTCGTCATACTGCTCCTGGGCCTTTTCGACGAGGGAGACCACGTCGCCCATGCCGAGGATGCGGTCCGCGATGCGTTCCGGATGGAAGACGTCGAGCGCCTCCATCTTCTCGCCCGTCGAGACGAACTTGATCGGCTTGCCGACGACGGCCTTGATCGAAAGGGCCGCACCGCCGCGGGTGTCACCGTCCAGCTTGGTCAGCACGACGCCGTCGAAGTCGAGGCGGTCGTTGAAGGCGTGGGCCGTCGCGACGGCGTCCTGGCCGGTCATCGCGTCGACGACAAAGAGCGTCTCCGTCGGCTCGACGGCCTTGTGGAGGGCGGAAATCTCGTCCATCAGCTCCTGGTCGACGGAAAGGCGGCCGGCGGTATCGACGACCACGACGCTGTACCCTTCGCTTCGCGCCCGGGCGACGGCGTGCTGCGCAATCCGGATCGGATCCTTCTCCCCTTCCTCGGTATAGACCGGCACGCCGATCTGCTCGCCGAGCGTCATCAGCTGCTGGATGGCGGCGGGGCGGAAGGTGTCGCAGGCGGCGAGGAGGACCTTCATGCCGCGCTTGCTCTTCAGGTGGAGCGCCAGCTTCCCGGAGAAGGTCGTCTTGCCGGAACCGTTCAGACCGGCGACGAGGACGATGCCGGGACGGCCTTTCACGTTGATGTCCGTCGAACTGCTGCCCATGAATTCGGCAAGCTCGTCGTGGACGATCTTGACCATCATCTGCTGCGGGCGGACGGCGGTCAGGACCTGCTGGCCGATGGCCTTCTCCTTGACCCGGTCGCAGAAATCCTTCGCGACCTTGTAGCTGACATCGGCGTCGAGCAGCGCCCGGCGGATGTCTTTCAGGGTCTCGGCGATGTTGATATCGGTAATCTTGCCTTCGCCCTTCAGTATCTTGAAGGACCGCTCCAGTCTTTCTGACAGATTTTCAAACATGGTTTCCGGATTGTGATTGCGGGTGCAAAAATAGAGAAAAAATGCTTAAATTCCGCGCTGAAACCTATAACCTTTCCAAAGATGTATAAACGGACATTTCTTTTCGGAAGAAAGGTGATCTTCCGTCGGCTTCCCCACATCCGCTCCGGATGGAAAACACTGCAGAACAAGATTGACAGCCGCATCCGCCGCGCCCTTGCCGACTGGATCGCCGCAGGCAAACACCACGAGGAATACCCTTCGATGGACGCCGTCGCGGAGGATCTCGGCGTCTCGAAGGAGCAATTGTCCTACTTCTTCACCAACCGTCTCCGGCAGCGCTTCCGTTCCTGGCGCAAGGAACTCCGCATCGAGGAGGCCAAATCCCTCCTCCTCAACTTCCCCCATCTGTCCGCCAGCGCCATCGGCGCGATGGTCGGGATTCCGGACAAGTCCAACTTCCGGAAACAGTTCTATGAACTGACAGGCTGCACTCCAAGCGAATGGAGGGCAGCCTGCCTGGGAAAGGAAAGATAAGGATCCCGCTAACGGCGGATAGCGCCGGAGCCGAGGGCCGAGGTCTGGACGTCGTCCGACTCCAGCGCGCGGATGTCGATATCCCCGGAACCGGCGATCGAAACGGTCGCCGTGCCCGCCTTGCCCGCGATGCGCATGTCTCCGGAGCCGGCGACGCTCGCGGCCAGGTCGACGCAGTCGAGCTTGCTCACGGTCATGTCGCCGCTGCCGGCGACGGCGAGCGTGACACTCGGGGCGGTGATCCGGTCAAGGAGCATATCGCCGCTGCCGGCGATGGCGCCCTCGAACTTGGCCACCGTGACGGGCGCTTCCATCCGGAAGCTGCCGGAGCCGGCAATCGCCACCTTCCGCAGGTTGACCGCCGTCACGTGGATGACGACATTCCCGTCGTGGACGACATGCGCGTCTTTCTTGTAACGCAGGATCAGGGTTCCTTCTTCGACGACAAAATCGAAATACTCGAAAAGGTTCTCGGGCGCCGTCACCTCGATGGACGGATGGTCCGAAACGCCGTCGTAAATGACATCGGCGGAGATGGAGCTCGTGATGACGTCGTACATACCGGGCTCGAATGTCTTGGTCACGAGCGGGCCGTCACCGGAGATGAAATTGAAGCCGGAAAGGTCGCCGATGCGGATGAATTTGCAGCCCGAAAGCATGAGGACGAGTCCTGCCAGAAGAATTGCTATTTTTTTCATAAGATGTCGTTTTTGTTGATTCCCAGTAAGTTCATACGTTTGACGAAACGCGGCACCTCGTTCTCGATGAAGTCCTTGCGTTCCTTCTCCAGGACCCGGTCGCGGGCTTCGTCGCAGACGAAATAGCCCAGGCCGCGCTTGGTAAAGATAATCCCGTCGTCGGTCATCTTCTCGTAGGAGCGGGCGACCGTGTTCGGCGCGACGCCGATCTCGATGCCGTATTCCCGGACCGACAGGATGCGGTCCCCGGGGGACAGTTCCCCGGTCAGGATCTTCTCGCAGATGCTGTCGACGATCTGGAGATAGATGGGTTTGTTGCTGTCGAATTCCATGACGGTTAGTATTTAAGGGTCTTGAGTCGCGCATAGACGCCGCAGCCAAGCAGCAGGATGAGGAACGTATGCCAGAGGTTGGCCCAGGTGTTGAACCGCGCCTGGATCTGTTCCGCCGTCGCGTTCTCGAGCCAGTCCAGGATGTGGAGGTCCGGCTCCCAGCCGCTCCGGACAATGGAGGAAGCGACGAGGGAGAATACGACCGAAAGCGCAATCAGGCAGAGGATGGTCTTGCCGGCCTTCGACTTCTTGAAGATCAGCGCGCCGAGCAGGAAGACCAGGATGCTGACGATCCAGAAGGCATAGAACAGGGCGAAGAAATTGACTTCCATCGGCATTCCGTCCGCCGATCCGTGATAGCGCAGCATCTGCGGCAGCAGGTTTGTGAAATCAGGGACGCAGAGGCTCATTAGAGCGTTGGACGCCAGCAGCATCAGGATGACGGCGCAGGGAACGATGACAAGGCTCACCAGCATCATCGAGACGAATTTCTCCGGCACGGAGGCGGGGAACAGCGCCCAGGCGGCGCCGCCCTTGCGGTCCGTCAGGGAGCCGTAGGCCTTGGTCGGGAAGGCCATCATGATGACCATCACCGCGGCGATGATGGCGAAAACCTGGGTCGTTTCCGGGTCGACTTCCCAGTGGCCGTTGAAAATCAGGGATGCCAGGCCGCTCAGGAGGTAGATCAGGACCGGCAGGGTGCCGACGACGAGGAGGCTGATGCCGGAATTGGCGATGGTATGGCGGATGTCGTATGCGAGATACCTGCCGAACCTCTTGATATCAAATATGTTATTCATGGTAAAGCTGCTTTATGGTGTCCTTGTGATTGCGCACGGCGTTGAAGAGGGCTTCGATGTTGACTTTGGTCTCTTCGCCGGTCGTGTTGGGGTAAACCTGGATGAAGCCGCCGGGGAGCTGCTCCGTGTAGAGGGCTTCCGGATGGAGCGTGGTCGAGTAGTCGAAGAAGAGCTTCTCGGAGATGCGCTCGAGGGAGGCGTTGAGGAGGACATCCTGGCGGTCGAGGATGATGATCGGGTCGATCAGGTTCTCGAGGTCGCGGACCTGGTGGGTCGAGATGACGATGACGGCATCCTCGCGGGTGTAGCGGGTCACGGCCTTGCGGAACTGCGCCTTCGAAGGGATGTCGAGGCCGTTGGTCGGCTCGTCCATATAGAGGTTCCGGACGCCGGTCGCGAGGGCGAAGGAGACATAGGTCTTCTTGAGCTGGCCCGCCGACATCTGGTTCATCTTCATTTCCGGGGCGTTCTCGAATTCCATCATCGCGGAGAGGAAGGTCTCCATGCTGAATCGCGGCCAGAATTTCCCGGCCGAAACGGCGAAGGCTTTCGCGCTCATATTGAGCGGCATGACCTCGTCCGGGAGGAAATACTGGTTCTCAAGGCAGGACGGACGGCGGTCGAAGGGCCGCTCTCCGTCGACGGAGATACTCCCCTGCTCCGGCTTCTTCAGGCCGGCGAGCAGGGTCAGCAGCGTCGTCTTGCCGACGCCGTTCTCGCCGAGAAGGCCGTAGATATGGCTGTTCTCCAGCGACATCGTAATGTTCTTCAGGACGGTGTTCTGTCCGTAGCTGAACTGCAGGTTTTGAATTTGTATCATATCGTTTCAGTGTATTAGCTTAGTAACACACTGCAAAGATACACCCTTTTTCGGAACCTCCAAATATTTTTTTAAAAAAAATGCCTACTTTTTTGACGCACGCCCGTCGTTGTTTATTATAGTAGTACGAGACGCCTCATCATACAGGCTTTTCTGCGAAAATATACGAAAAAACACTACCTTTGGCTACAACCAACATTCGAAGCGAAGCCTAAAAAAGACTGAATCATGAAAGGCATCGGAAACATCCTGTGGCTCCTGTTCGGCGGCCTGCTGGTCGCCGTCATCTACTATCTCGTAGGACTGGTCCTCTGCATCACGATCATCGGGATTCCTTTCGGGATTCAGTTGTTCAAACTGGGCACCTATGCGCTCTGGCCGTTCGGGCACGACCTGGTGAACGGGCCCGACGAGCCGGGATGCCTGTCGGTCGTGATGAACCTGATCTGGGTGCTCCTCGGATGGTGGGAGATCGCCCTGATCCACCTGGTCTGCGGGCTTCTCCTCTGCATCACCCTCGTCGGGATTCCCTGGGGGTTCCAGCACTTCAAGATGGCTCTCGCCTCGATCTTCCCCTTCGGGAAGGAAATCCGCTAGCCTCCCCGCCCGGCGCCGCAATAGAAGCTTTAGCTTTCCCGGGAAGGAGCTATTTCGCCAGAGGGTTGTGGGCGGGCTTGAGGAGGTCGAGGACAACCTTGACGGGGTTGAAGGTCTCAGCGGGGACCTCGACGAACTGGGTGTTCCAGTCGCTCATGGAGCCGTTCCAGAGACCCGGGAGCTCGAGGGCCTTGAGCTCGCGTCCCTGGTAGCTCTTGCTGCTGATGAAGCCCGTATCCGGATCCACATAGGCGGGGAGGTCGAACTTGTTCCCCCTGTAATCGCGCAGGCAGCAGACGAGGTCCACGGGATTGAAGTGGGTCGCGGATTTCATCGCGGCGAGCGCGGCGGGGTCGTCCGGGTTGACCTGGACGCTCTCGAGGATCTGCAGGGAGGTCGAACCGTCCTTTTCGCGGATCACGAAGGGACCGCCACCCGGGTCGCCGGCGTTGCGGACCATGCCGCAGACGCGTATGGGCCGGTTCAGCTTGCCCCAGAGGAAATCGATCCGCTCGCCGAGGTCCTCGAACGCGGGGACCTCGATGCAGAGCTCCTGCGCGAGGAAGGCCTCGATCTCGGCGCAGAGCGCCTCGTCCGGCGCCTCTTCCAGCGCATCCAGGTAGTCGAAGATCCGGTCACGGAGCTGCAGGGCGCAGCCCATCAGTACCTTCTTGTAGCGGGCCGTGACGGGCAGGTAGCGCTCCAGGGCGACATTGTCGATGTTCTTGATCGAGACGAGCTCGGCGTCGACGGCGTTGAGGTTGTAGATCAGGGCGCCGTGGCCGGCGGGGCGGAAGAGGGGTTCGCCGTCATCCTTGAGGAAAGGCTTGCCGTCCGGGGTCGCGGCGACCGTGTCCGTCTGCGGGTCCTGGCAGCTGAATTCGATCCGGTAGCGGACGCCATAGCGCCGCTCGTAGAGGGGCTGGATCTCGGCGAGCGCGGCTTCGAAGAGCGGGCGGTGCTCCGGAGAGATGGTGATGTGGAGGTTCACGGTGCCGTCGGCGTTGCGCATGTACTCCTGCCCTTCGACCAGGTGCTCCGCCAGGGCGGTGCGGACTTCGCCGTCCGGGTAGCGGTGGAACTTCAGGACGCCCTTGGGCTTCGCGCCGTAGCCGAGGCCTTCCGGACCGAGCAGCTGCTCGCCGATGTTCTTCCCGTCGAAGACCTCGGGGGTATAGAAGGCGAACTCCTTGATCCGGGCTTCGAGGGTCTCGAGGGCGGCGTTGCGCTGCTCCAGGCCGGCGAAGATGTCCTTGAACATGCGCGAGGCGGCGCCGGAGGCGGGCACGAACTTGCACTTGCCGGCGACCTGCGCGCGGTCGGCATACTCCGTCGCATAGGCGAGCGCGGCGGCGTCGAGAACGCGGATGCCGCGCTGCGGGGTTGCGGGGGCGACGATATCCATCCAGGGGAATCCGGTTCTGAACCGTTCCAGCTGGGCTTCGATGGTTTTGGGATCTCTCTGTATCATAGGGTTGTCAGACATAAAATTCCTTGCGGTAGCGGTAATCGGTCCGGATGCGTTCGAAACTGCCGGGGGTCATCCGGAACAGGAAATCGTCGGTGAAGATCGGGTAGTTGTACTGGAGGACCGAGGTGATCTGGCCCTGGTTCATCCCGCGCAGGTCCAGTTTCTGGGCCAGGAGGTCCTCCCGCTCGGCGACGGGGTAGAAGTCCTTCAGGGCGTCGATGCCGAGGAAGCGGGCGACGGCCTGGACGGCGGCGGAAGTCCCGTTCAGCTTGCCCTGGTAGGAATAGCCGGCGATGTGGGGCGTCGCGATGTCGACCTTTTCCATCAGGATCGGGTTGACATAGGGTTCGTTGTTCCAGGTGTCGATGATCACGCCGCCCAGCTGCGGGATCGCGGCGACCAGGTCATCGTCGTTGACGAGCTCCCCGCGGGCGGCGTTGATGAAGAAGGCGCCCGGGCGCATCCGCGAGAAGAAGGAGGCGTTGACCATCCCGCGGGTGTTCTCGTTCAGGGGGACGTGGAGGGTCACGATGTTCGAGTTGTGGAGCAGGTAATCCAGCGAGCAGAAGGCCTCCGGGCCTTCCGCGGCCGCGCGCGGCGGGTCGCAGAGGAGCACGTCGAAGCCGAGGTGCTCCGCCATGTGCTGGACGCGGCCGCCGACGTTGCCGACGCCGATGATGCCCATCGTGGGATGGTTCAGGCTGACCGCCTTGCGGGAGGCGACGCCGTAGAGGGCGGAGAAGACGTAGTTCATCACGCCGCCGGCGTTGCAGCCCGCGGCGTTGCAGACCCGGATCCCGCGCGAGCGGCACCAGGGCTCGTCGATGTGGTCGGTCCCGATCGTCGCGGTCGCGATGATGCGCACGGACGTGCCTTCGAGGAGCTCCCGGTTGCAGCGGGTCCGCGTCCGGATCACGAGGGCGTCCGCGTCGAGCAGGAGGTCGCGGCCGATATCCTTCCCTTCCCGGTACACCACTTCGGCGTACGGTTCGAAGACTCCTTCGATAAAGGGGATGGCGCGGTCGACGACGATTTTCATTTGAGCTTCAGTTCCCGGACAAAGGAGACCCGCGGGTCGTCGGAGGTGAAAAGTTCGTCCTCCCGCAGGCGCCCGTTGATCGCTGAAATCAACGTATCTTTCTGGTAATAAAGCTGTTCCCGCACAACGGAGGAACTGACGGTCACGTACAGCGTCCCGGCGCGGAAGAACTTGCGCAGCGTATAGCGGCCGGCGCCGGAGACCGCGTCCCAGGCGGCGAAAATCCGCTGGGTGTTCAGCCCGGAGGCCAGTTTCATCGAGCGGATATACTCCCGGACAAGTTCGTCCATGCCGAGGGCTTTCTTGCGGGAAAGGCGTACCGTCTTATCCATCCGTCCGGTGGAAGGCGCCTCCCTCCGCCTCATAGTAGCAGCGTTCGGAAGTGATCCGGTCCACGAGGGCGCTCAGCCGGTTCTTGTTGCAGTCGCTCAGGAAGATCTGGCCGAAGTCGTTGCCGGCGACGATCGTGAGCAGGTTGGCGATGCGGTCCAGGTCCAGCTTGTCGAGCAGGTCGTCCAGCAGCAGGATCGGCGCGTAGCCGTAGCGCTCGCTCATCAGGTCATACTGGGAGAACTTCAGGGCGACGAGGAAGGACTTCTGCTGGCCCTGGGAGCCGTATTTGCGGATCGGATAGCCGTTCATGCCGAAGATGAAATCGTCGCGCTGGAGACCGGCGGTCGTATAGCGGAGGAAGCGGTCGCGCTCCCGGCTCTCGCGGAGCAGGTCCGCGAGCGGCGCTTTCTGGAGGTCCGAGCGGTAGGCGACCGAGACGGTCTCCTTCCCCCCGGAAATCCGGGAATAATAGGAGCCGACGGCCTTCTCCAGGTCCTCCGCCAGCGCGGCACGGGCGCGGAAGACCGGATCCGACAGCGCGGAGAGGCGCTCGTCGAAGGCGTCGAGCAGCAGCTCGTCGACGGAGCCGCCCTTCAGGTAGCGGTTGCGCTGGGCGAGGATGCGGTTGTACTGGGATACGGCGTCGAGGTACGCGCGGTCGAGCTGCGAGAGGATGGCGTTCATGAAACGGCGGCGCTCCTCGCCGGATTCGCTGACGAGGGCGCTGTCGGAAGGCGAAACCATCACGACCGGCAGGACGCCGATGTGGTCCGAGACCTTCGGATAGACCTTTTCGTCCCGGCGCACCTTCTTCTCTCCCCCGTTCTCGACCTGGACGGAAAAACGCGCGTCCTGACCGCCGGGCATCTCATAGGTCCCGGCAATCGCGAAACTGTCTGTCCCGTAGCGGAAATTGACCTTGTCGGAGGCGTTGAAGGCGCTCTTGGTCATCGAGAGGTAGTAGATCGCGTCCATCAGGTTCGTCTTCCCGACGCCGTTGTTGCCGTAGATGCAATTCACGTTCGGGGAGAAATCGAGCTCCTGCAGCGCGATGTTGCGGAAATCCCGCACGACTATCCTCCTGAGGACCGGCATGGGGAGCTACTTCTTTTCCTTGATGGTGACGTTGCGGAACGCGAGCTTGCCGCCTTCACTCTGCAGGGCGATCCGGCCTTCCTTCACGGGGCTGGTTCCCTCGTTCATCAGGACGCCGTTCAGGTAGACCTGGATCTTGCCTTCGTTCACGACGGCGTGGACCTTGTTCCACTCGCCGGCGGGCATTTCATTGGTCTCGGCGATCTTCGGCTTGACGGGGAAGCGCGGACGCAGCAGGCCCGAGGGAAGCTCGACCTCCTCCAGCTCCGAGCCGCCCAGCAGCACGAAATCACCCGCGTTGCCGGCCTTCAGCTGGCACTCCACGGCCTTCGGGAAGGGGTTCTTGATTTCCTGGACGATCAGGAAGATGCCGCTGTTGGCGGGGCCGTCGGTCCAGCGCCACTCCACGTCGAGTTCGTAATTGCGGAACACTTTCTCCGTATAGAGGAAGCCGAAGGGCTGGCCGGAGACATTGATGCAGCCGTCCTGTACGGAATAGACTTCCTTCACGGCATAGGTTTCATCCTGGAGCAGGCAGCCCCAGCCGGTGAGGTCCTTGCCGTTGAAGAGGCGCGTCTTGCAGGAAGCCGCGAGCAGCAGGACCGCCGCAGCGAAAAAGAGGGTTCTGACTTTCATTATCGTATCATTTATTTGATTTCCATCCGTAAATATACGGAATATTCTTCGGATTCAAGATTTTTTTGTACTTTTGCGGGTTATTCCGCCGAAGCGGGAAAAAACCGGAAAAACAAAAGAAAAACAGATAAAAGGATTATGGCAAAAGAAACGCTCAAGGACCAGCAGGCAAAGCAGCAGGTCCGTATTGACGAAACTGTTTCGAAGACCGAACAGTTCTACCAGGAGAACAAGAAACTGATCTGGGGCATCCTCATCGCCGTCGCGGTGATTTTCCTCGGCACGATCGCCTACCGCTCGTTCATTTATGAGCCGAAGGTGGCGGAAGCCCTGGAGCAGATGTACCCCGCGGAGAACTCCTTCGCGAACGGCGCCTGGGATGTCGCCCTCAACGGAGACGGCAACGCCCTCGGTTTCGCCGACATCATCAGGGAATACGGCGCCAAGGCCGGCAAGGCCGTCTACTTCTACGCGGGCCTCTGCGAGCTCGAGCTCGGCAACAACGAGGAAGCCCTCGCCTACCTGAAGAAGTACAAGGGCAAGGATCCGATCCTCGCCGCCCGCGCCCTCGCCTGCCAGGGTGACGCCAACGTCAACCTCGGCAACTACGCCGAAGCCGTCAGCTGCTTCGAGAAGGCCGCCAAGGCCGCGGATAACATGTTCGCCGCCAACTACCTCCTGAAGGCCGCCGCCGTCTACGAAGAGACGGGCGACACCGCCTCCGCGCTGAAGTGCTACCAGACCATCAAGGACAAGTATCCCCAGTCCGTCGAAGGCTACGACATCGACAAGTACATCTCCAGGATTGAATTCGCAAAATAAGCAACTATGGGACGCGCATTTGAATTCCGCAAGGAAAGGAAGTTGAAGCGCTGGGGCCACATGGCCCGCGTCTTCACCAAACTCGGCAAGGAAATCACCATCGCCGTGAAGAACGGCGGCCCGGACGTGACCGGCAACCCGCGCCTGCGCGCCCTGCTGGCGGAGGCCCGCTCCGAGCAGATGCCGAAGGAGAACATCGAGCGCGCCATCAAGAAGGCGACCGACAAGACCCTCGGCGATTTCAAGGAGCTCGTCTACGAAGGCTATGGCCCCCACGGCATCGCCTACCTCGTCGAGGCGGCGACGGACAACAACACCCGCACCGTCGCCAATGTCCGCAGCTACTTCTCCAAGTGCGGCGGCTCCCTCGGCACGAGCGGCTCGGTCAGCTTCATGTTCGACCACTACTGCGTCTTCCGCATCAAGAAGACCGACGAAATCGACCTCGAATCCCTCGAGCTCGAACTGATCGACCTCGGCCTGGAGGACATCTTCGAGGAGACGGAGGTCGACGAGGACGACAACGAAACGAAGACCATCTGCATCTACGGCAGCTACGAGTCTTACGGCGCGATCCAGAAATACATCGAGGAGAACAACTTCGAGATGATTTCCGGCGGTTTCGAGCGTATTCCGAACGTGGACCTCAAGGAGGTCACCCCGGAGCAGCGCGTCGGCCTGGACAAGCTCACGAACCTCCTCGAAGACGACGAGGACGTGACCCACGTCTACACGACCCTCAAGCCCGCAGAAGAGTAAACGGCATTCCATTCTGAAGCAAAAAGAATTGTTTTTCTGAGCAGACGTTTTTTCGGCTGTCTCAGGAAAACAATTCTTTTTGCGATCATAGGGTATGATAATTGAGAGGTTTGGATACGGAATGAAAGGTTCAGACTATGAGACATTGTTTCCTTCTTGTGCCGGCGGCCGTTGCAGCGATGGCCGTGGCACTGTTTTCCACCCCGGCGATGGCACAGAATAAGGCAGACAGGGACGGGCACGTCCTGACTTCCCTCTGGAAGCAGTACGAAGACGCCCGGAAGGCGGACCGGCCGCAGAAAGAGGCCGAAGTCCTCTCGCAGATCAAGCGGGAGGCGACCCGCCAGCGGCTCAGCGTCGATTTCTACGACGCCGGAAAAGCGTACATCAGCAGCGTGACCCGCCGCGACTGGAAGCAGGGGGACCCGGCCCGCAGGCAGTTCGCCGAGGAGGTGAGGGCCTACGGGGAGCCGATCGTGACCTACCTGTGGATGTCCCAGTACGGCGGCGCCCCGACCGGCGAGCGGATGGACTTCGTCCTGCGGAACCGCGGCCGCTTCGACGAGCGGAACCGGGCGTTCTACGGACGGCTGGGCCTGCTCGACGGATGCCTGCCGGACTTTATCCGCTCCGACTGGGAGTTCGTCCTCTGGGACATGCTGCCGGAACGCTATTTCAGCGCCGCACGCCCGGAGACGGATGAAATCTACCGCGAACTGGCGGCGGAGGTCAGCGGGCGTTACCCGAACGAGGGCCTGCTGGCGTTCTACGTCGCCCGGCGCCTCCCGGATCCCGACCGCCCCGCGGCGATGGAAGCGCTGGCGGAGAAATACGAAGGGACCGCCGTCGCCCTGCTGGCGCGCGAGAACCTCCTGAACCAGGAATTCCACGAGCGCAACCGTGAGCCCGAAAAGGCGGGGGAAGCCTACTGGAAGTCCCTCCACGCGCGCTGCCTCGCCTTTGAGAAAGACCGTGCGGCGATGCGCGGCGATGAGAAGAAAATCAGCGACACCTGCACCGACGTCGAGGACATCCTCGGGCGGCTGACCGCCAAATCCGTCGCCATCCGGATGGACGGGAAGGAAATCAGCGTCGTCCTCCGCAACCTCGCATCCGCGCAGGTCACGCTGCGCGACGCCGACGGGGACACCAAACTCCGCGAGTGGACCGCGAAGGACCCGCAGCAACGTTTCTTCCTGCCGGACACGGTCCGGATCCCGGTCGGGGCCCTGCCCGACGGCGTCTATGCCGCCGAAGCGGTCGCCGGAAAGCTCACGACCGATACGCGCTATGAGCAGTATACCCTTTCGATGGCCCTGCGTGAGGATGCGCTCGGGACGGTCTATGTAACGGATTACGAGACCGGCGAGCCGCTCCGCGAGGCCGAGCTCGTCCTCCGGAAGGGCAACAACGCGCCCGTCATCCAGCGGGTCGCCCTCGACGGCTTCACTCCCCTGCCGCAGGACATGGCAGCCCTCCTGCGCAGCGGCGGAAGCGCGAACTACAGCCTCTTCGCCCGCATCGGCGAAGGGGATGCGATGCGCCGCAGCCCGGAGGTCAACCTCTGGGGCGGCATGCGTGTCTGGCGGGAAGAGAAAGCGGACGCCGGCACCTACTGCAACGTCTACCGCGACCGCGGCGCCTACAACCCCGGCGACACGGTGAACTTCAAGCTCATCGCCTACCGCGGCAACCTGGTGGACGACATTGCGGCCCTCGCGGACGAACCGCTCGACGTCACGCTGATCGACAGCGAGGGGAACGAGCTCTCAACGCTGAAGCTGACGACCAACGGCTTCGGCTCCGCATCGGGCGCCTTCGCCCTTCCTGCGGGCCTGCGCAACGGCGTGTTCGCCCTCCGGGTCCGGAACCGGTCCCGGCAGCTCGCCTACAGCTCCTTCCAGGTCGATGAATTCGTCCTGCCGACCTTCACGATGCAGTTCGAGAAAGACGACACGTTCTACCGGGTCGGCGACACCGTCGCCGTCCGGGGACGCCTCACGGCCTATTCCGGCCACTCGCTCGCCGGCGCGACGGTCGTAGCGCGCGTGCGCCGCTTCCGCGAGGTCGTCTTCGAGAGCGTCGTCGAACCGGAGAACGACGGCCGCTTCACGGTCCGCTTCCCGGCCGGATCGGCCGGCAGCTATTCCGTCGGCGTCACGGTGACGGATGCGACCGGCGAAACCCGGGAATTCTCCACCTATACCTATGTCACGGACCGGATCAGCGTCGCCGCATCGCCGCAGAACGCCGCCGACGGCAGTTTTTCGCTGCCGGAAGCGGAAGAATCCGAGTACCGTCCCTACCGCCGGACGAACATCATCCTTGCAGAGGATGTCCTGAAGGTCGCCCTCGCCGTCCACGACATGGACGGCAAGACGATCCCCGTCCCGGTGAGCTACAGCCTTTCCGGCGCCGACGGCCGCGTGATCCACAGCGGTCGCGCGGAAAAGGCCGAGACCGTGGAGATGGACCTCGCGGGCATGCCTTCCGGCCTGTACAGCTTCCACGCGGAAGCGACCCTGACGTCGGAGAAAACACAGGACATCCACGACGAAGCCCGGTTCTTCGTCCTGCTGCTGCGCCCGGGCGACACGCGCCTGGACGCCGACGTCCGCGACGTCCGGATTTCCGGGCCGGCGGAAGTGCCGGCCGGCGGACAGATCCGGATGCGCGCGGCGACGGCGGACGGCCCGCAGTGGATGGTCGCGACCCTCTTCGGGAAACTCGGAACCATCCTGGAGACCCGGCAGATCCGGCTGGACGGCCAGGCAGGCAAGGACGGATCCCTCGCGGACATCGTCCTCCCCTACAAGGCCGGCTATCCCGACGCCGTCCGGCTCCACCTCTTCTACTTCAAGCACGGCGAAGCCTATACCTTCGAGCGGGAGTATTTCCGCGTCCGGGAAAACCTGGACATCCCGCTGGAAATCACCCGCTTCACCGACAAGACCCTCCCGGGCACGCAATACAGCTTCCGGCTGCAGACCCGCCCGGAGGCGGAAGTCCTCGTGGCCGCCTGGGACAAGAGCCTCGACGCAATCCAGCGGCTCTCCTGGGAGACCGTCCGCCTGAGCCGCTTCTCCCTGCCGTACGTCAGCACGCGGGCGCGCGCGGGCTACGTCAGCGGCGGATACTACAGTGAATTCGGAGACGGGGACCTGTTACGCAGGGAAATGCGGATGGCGGGGACCAAGGGCGCGCTGCTCGGCGCCGCGCTGCAGGAGGATATGCGGCTCGACAAGGCACCGATGATGGTGGAGGAAGAAGCCGTCGCGTTCAACAGC
>JAFRVZ010000017.1 GCA_017438265.1 Bacteroidales bacterium | reverse complement strand
GAGCTCGGCGGCGGCCTTGTCGGCGGCGGCCTTCGCGGCGGCAGCCTCGGCGGCGGCGAGGGCGGCGGCCTCAGCAGCTCTGCGCTTCGCGGCGCCGAACTGATACTTCAGGCCGACGAGGGCGTTGATCTGGTGGTCGACGACGTCGCCTTCCTTGGAGTTGAAGTTGTCGTTCAGGACGTTCTCAACAGCCTCGATACCGAGGGAGAGACCGTCGGAGACCTTGAAGTCCAGACCGAGACCGGCACGGCCGACCGGGCTGACGGACTTGTCCGCCCAGTAGTTGTTGTTCACAGGGAGCTTCGCAGGATCGACGCCGTTGTTGAACGCGTAGTTCGCGCCGGCACCGATGAAGAAGTACGGGTTGAAGACGCGGTCCTTGTAGCCGCCGAACGCGTTGCGCAGATCGAAGACGGCGTCAAGGGCACCCTGGAGGTAGTTGAACTTGTAGACATCCACGGTGTTGGTAATCGTGGCGCCCTTGCCCTGCCAGCCGGCGACGTTGCCGCGCAGGCTGAAAGCCGGGGTAAACTGATAACCGAGGGAAAGCGCGGCCTCAGGGGAGATCAGCTTGGTGAAGGAAGTCTCACCGACGGTATGGCCGGCACCGCCCTGGAGCTGGAGATACCAGCCCGGGAAGAACTCGTCCTGCGCGAAGGCACCGAGGGAAAGACAAATCATTGACAGAGTCAAAAGAATCTTTTTCATAACGGTTGATTTATAGTATTTAACTTTAATAATGTCCGTTTAGGCAATAGCTGATAAACCATTATCGGCGCAAATCTAATCATTTTAACTTTATTCTCAAAGCCGAAAACAAAAAAAACGCAAAAAAACATGCCCTATACCATATTATTATAGGCCTCCGCGGAGGCGGTGAAAAAAAAGCTTGCAAATTGTAAGCGGGTGTGCAACGGATGGCCCCGGAAATGCATCTTTAGAGAGTGCGGAATATTTGCTGGAAGCGAGTCTACGTACGAAAAAATAGTTTAAAGGTGTTGCATATGAAAAAAAATCTGCATACCTTTGTGCGTTGTGGGTTATGCCCCGACTGTACCCTGACGGACCGTGATGGCCCCTCACGCGTGTGCAAGTAGTTGATAAGGAAATAATTACTATATTTTAGTTTAACTTTTTTTAATCATTCCTTCTATGAAAAAATTTTTGAGAATGGTAGTTGTGTTCGCTCTTGCAGCGGGCGCTTCCCTTGCGTACACCAGCTGTACCAAGGACTACGACAAGGAGCTTCAGGATGTCAATACTGAGCTCTCCGCTCTCCAGAGTACCGTTTCCGGTCTCCAGACTGCGATCTCGAACCTCGAGGCCCTCGCTTCGACCGTTTCGAGCCAGGGTGGCGACATCTCCGGTATCAAGGCGACGATTTCCCAGCTCCAGAGTGCGATCAACGCGATCCAGAGCGACTATGTGACCGAAGCTGAGGCCAAGGCTATCGCCCAGAACGCTGTCTCTTCCCTCAAGGAAGAAGTCGATGCGCTCAAGGAAAACTGCGTGACCTATGACGACCTTTATGATATCCTCTCCGAGCTGACCAACGGTGTGCTCGAAATGATGGCCGCCGTCGAACTGCAGGTTGTCGGTTCCGTCCAGAGCATCAGCAAGCTCCCGGTTATCGGTGGCGGTGGCGTCGACAATATGGATCGGGATCAGATTCAGTCCTTTAACCTGACGAATGGTCTGGGTACGGAGGTCGCTCCGCAGTCTTCCGTGATCCTGGCCGCGTTCAACGTGACCCCGGCCTCTGCTGCTGAGGAGCTCTACGAGAATGCGGAAGCTATGGCCCGCGTTATGGTTACTCGCTTCCCTGGTGGTACTCCGCTTGCCGTCCAGAATGCGCTGGCAAACAATTATGTCCCGGCTGAAATCTACGATTACAACGAGCAGGGTGATATCTATGTCAAGATTGACATGACGGACTTCTGCGACATTTGGTTCAACCCGGCGTATGTTCCTACTGGCGGTTTTTGGTGGAATGACACTTATGTCTCCCTGATCCTTGCCGACTCCGTGACCATCCCTGCTGAGGATGAGGACGAGGAAGATATGGAACTCCCGCTGACCAACATCTCGACCAGTTTCTTCAATGTTGATGTTCCGCCTGCAGCTAACGATATTTTCGGCAACTATGCGCTTTACGACGGGGAGAACTGGCTGGCCTGGGGTGGTGCCGCTCCGGATATCGAGGTCCCTTACAACGAGTATGAGACTTCCGCCCGTACCTTCGGTGACGGTCTTGAGATCCTCATCAACGGTGACTATACGATCGACGAGTTCGCTGAGCTTTACGGCTTCGACCCTGCGCTCATCACTCCTACGGTTGAGATTGCGAAGGCCACTCCTTTCATGGTGACCGAGAATGTCGCCCCCGGCCGCGCTACCGCGACCGCCGCGTTCAACTACGATGAGAAGTCCCACGAGATTTCGATGAAGGCTACCAAGCTTGCCGACGCCGTCAAGCAGCTCGACAACCACGCCGACGTCAACATCAACATCAACTTCGGTACCCAGACCTCCAACACCTTCACGCAGCGCTATGTCGTCGTCGAGGCTGACGGTGGCTCCGCCGTCATCGAAGGCGAGTCCTTCATCTGGAAGGGCCGTGGCAGCAACGTCGTCGTTCCTGCGAACGATGTCCGCACCTATGCGCTGACCGACGCCGAGGCCCTCGTGACCCCTGATAACATCAAGGTTCCTGCCGCCGGCTTCAACTTTATCGCCGGTGCCCCGAACACGAATCTTCTTGCGAACGTTCCGGTGGCTTACCTCGCCAACGAACACGTCAACCTCGCTACCGTCAACTATCCGATCGGTGCTTTCCGCCATACGGCTGCCGCGAGAAATGTCAAGGTTACCCACGACTATATCAGCCCGGCTCCGAACTATGTCAAGACCAACTACTCGATGACCGTCGCCGTCGGTCCGAAGCCTGCCAACCGCACGATCGACCTCGGCACCTTCACCGGCATGGGTTCCGCCAGCGCCAACGTCAACGTTAAGCTCGCCGGCATCATCCAGCAGATCATCGACAAGGACGCCGCCCTCTACGCCAACGTTCCTGTAGGCGCCGCTCCTGCCACGCTGATTTCCCGCTTCATCGACGACGCGGCCTGGACTCTGGTCTCCGTTGTTGACGAGAACAATGTCGCCGTCGGTACTCCTGCCGACTTCACCGTGGGCCTCGCTTATACCGCCAAGGGTGAAGACAACTCCGCGCTCACCATTACCTACGATGCCAATAACTACACGAACTATGGCAGCAAGTACAAGGTGACCGGTACAATCGCCATCTGGGGTGTTACCTACACCGTCAGCTTCAACGTCGCCCTCGACGCCGCTGCGTTCCGCCTCGTTCCTACTCCGTACGTCCAGGAAGGCAATGTCATCCCTGTGGAAGGCACCATCGTTGCCGGTCTCTACAAGCTCGATGACGTCCACCTCAGCAAGTACTTCCAGATCGACGCCGAACTCCCGATCAACGATATCCTGACGGTTGACTTCGCGATTGAGTACGAGTGGGATGGCAAGACTCCTGCCGTCCGTTACGCTCCTACCGGTACGATCACTCCTGGTACCGCTTCCGCGAAGGGTGTCAACATCAACGGTGTCGCTGTTACCGCCGCTACCGGCCAGCTCGTCGACGCCGCTGCCTCCACCATCCAGTGGAACACCTACGACGGTCGCAAGCTCTTCGGTAAGGCTCAGCTGAAGGCCAACGGCAACAAGATTGGCTCCGCTATCAGCTTCACCATCGAGACTCCGAACCCGATCAAGAGCGCTGTTGGCGCCGAGGCTAAGCTTGACCGCTTCGCCGGTGTCGATGTCGTCGCCCTCGATATGCAGGACAGCCTCAACATCATTACCGTCCTGACTGACAAGCAAGCTACGAACAAGTACCTCCATCGTGCACGCTTCGCCGACTACGGCATCGTCGTTGGTGGCTTCGATCCTGCCAAGGGTTATGTCGCCTTCGGTGCCGGTAACGACTGGCCGACCCTGAAGGGTAAGCTGAACGGTGCTGACTTCACCTTCACGAAGGATGTCCACTACAGCGTTGACGCTACGGGTAAGATTACCTTCCTCGCCGATAACGCTTACGGTGACATCGAGGTCAACGTTCCGCTCTGCATCCTCCACGTCCTCGACTACAACCACGGTATCTACAACGATCCTGACGCTGACGGATTCGGTCTCTACGGTCTGACCGAGGGTGTTGAAATCGTCAACTTCCCGATCAAGATTACCCAGAAGTAATTTCCTCTGAAACAGAATCGCAAGATTCCCCGATAATCGAAGGGCGCCCGGATGGGTGCCCTTCTTTTTTTCGTAAAAATCGTATATATTTGCAGTTCGTGATAATATGCTTAAAAACGATTTAAATTTACCATACAACTATGTTTGAACAGAAAAAGAGAGTCTATCGCTTCGGAGGGAAGACCGCCGAAGGCGACGGTACCATGCGGGAGCTCCTGGGTGGAAAGGGAGCCAACCTGGCTGAGATGAGCAGACTGGGCCTTCCGGTCCCTGCGGGATTCACGATTACGACGGAATGCTGCGCCGAGTACTATGCACTGGGCGGCGGCTATACGGAAGAGCTCAAGGGCGAGGTCGCCGCGGCGCTGGAAGCTACGGAAGAGCTGATGGGCAAGAAGTTCGGCGACAAGAAGGATCCGCTCCTCGTCAGCTGCCGCAGCGGTGCGCGCAGTTCGATGCCGGGTATGATGGATACCATCCTCAACATCGGCCTCTGCTCCGAGACGATTCCGGGCCTCATCGAGAAGACCGGCAATCCGCGTTTCGTGTATGACGCCTACCGCCGCCTCATCATGATGTATTCCGACGTCGTGATGGAGAAGGCCGAGGGCATCGAGCCGGAAGATGGCCAGGGCATCCGCCAGCAGCTGGACCGGATGATGTCCGACCTGAAGGAAGCGAAGGGCTATACCTCCGACACCGAGATTACCGCGGACGAGCTGAAGGACCTCTGCGAGCAGTTCAAGAAGAAGGTCAAGGAAGTCCTCGGCGTCGCGTTCCCGGATACCGCCAAGACCCAGCTCTGGGGCTCCATCGGCGGCGTCTTCAAGTCCTGGAACGGCAAGCGCGCAATCGCCTACCGCCGTATCGAGAAGATTCCGGATGACTGGGGCACGGCCGTGAACGTCCAGTCCATGGTCTTCGGCAACATGGGCGATACTTCCGCGACCGGCGTCGCGTTCTCCCGCAACCCGGCTACCGGCGACAACAAGTTCTATGGTGAGTGGCTGATCAACGCCCAGGGTGAAGACGTCGTTGCAGGTATCCGTACCCCCAGCCCGCTGAACGAGGCGACCAAGACCGACCACAACAAGCACCTCGTCTCCCTCGAGAAGGCGATGCCTGAAGCCTACAAGGAACTCGACGATATCCGCATCCTCCTTGAAAACCACTTCAAGGATATGCAGGACATCGAATTCACCATCCAGGACGGCAAGATCTACATGCTCCAGTGCCGTATCGGCAAGCGTACCGGCCTCGCCGCGCTGCGGATGGCGATGGATATGCTCGACGAAGGGATGATCGACGAGAAGACGGCCGTGATGCGCGTCAGCCCGTCCCAGCTCGACGAAGTGCTCCACCCGATCCTGGCCCCGTCCTCCGAGAAGAAGGCGACCGTGATCGCGAAGGGTCTCCCGGCTTCCCCGGGCGGCGCCGTCGGCCAGATCGCCTTTACGATCGAGGAGGCGATGAAGCAGTTCGCGATGGGCAAGAAGGTCATCCTCGTGCGCGAGGAGACCTCTCCGGAGGATATCGAGGGTATGCGCGTTGCGGCTGGCATCCTGACGACCCGCGGCGGTATGACCTCCCACGCGGCGCTCGTTGCCCGCGGCTGGGGCAAGTGCTGCATCGTCGGCTGCGAGTCGATGAAGATCGACCTCGCCCACAAGTGCGTCAGCTTCGGCGAGATGAAGTTCAAGGAGGGCGACTGGCTTTCCCTGAACGGTTCGAAGGGCTTCGTCTACGGCAGCCAGCTGGACATGATGGATACTTCGGAGAATCCGCTCTTCATCAAGTTCATGGCCCTCGTCGACAAGTACCGCAGGCTCGGCGTCCGTACGAACGCCGACACGCCGGAGGATGCCGCCCGCGCCCTGAAGTTCGGCGCCGAGGGTATCGGCCTCTTCCGCATCGAGCATATGTTCTATGGCAAGAATTCCGATCTCCCGCTCGCGAAGCTGCGCAAGATGATCCTCAGCAACAACGACGAGGAACGCAAGAACGCGCTGCAGGAGCTTGAGCCGTTCATCAAGGCGGCCGTGAAGAGCACGATGATGATCATGGACGGCAAGCCGGTGGTCTTCCGCCTCCTCGACCCGCCGCTCCACGAGTTCGTTCCGACGAGCATCGAGAAGAAGCGCGAGCTCGCGAAGGATCTCGGCATCAGCGTCGCCGAGGTCGACAAGCGCGGCAAGCACCTCCACGAGGTCAACCCGATGATGGGTCACCGCGGCGTCCGTCTCCACGTCTCCTTCCCGCTCATCGCCGAGACGCAGTACCGCGCCATCTTCACGGCGACGGCCGAGCTGATCAACGCCGGTTACCATCCGAATCCGGAGATCATGATCCCGGTTACGATTTCCGGCCGTGAGCTGAGCTTCCAGAAGGCGATCTGCGACAAGATCAAGCTCGAAGTGGAGGCCCGCTTCCAGATGAACCTGAAGTATATCTTCGGTACGATGATCGAGATCCCGCGCGCGGCCCTGACGGCCGACCGGATGGCCCGCACCGCCGAGTTCTTCAGCTTCGGTACGAACGACCTGACGCAGATGACCTACGGCTTCTCCCGTGACGATATCGGTACCTTCATGGGGGATTATCTCGGCAACAAGATCCTGGACAACGACCCGTTCCAGACGATCGACACCAAGGGTGTCGGCAAGCTCGT
>JAFRVZ010000016.1 GCA_017438265.1 Bacteroidales bacterium | reverse complement strand
GGGCGGACGAGGCCGCGCTGGTCGCGCGCCACTACCGTCCGCGGCCGCGGGTCGCCGAGGGACAGGCCCTCGCCGCCGCCGGAGCGACCGCGATGATGGACATTTCCGACGGGATCGGCTCCGACCTGCGGCACCTGCTGGAGGCTTCGGGCGTCGGGGCGCGGATCCGGGTGGCGGACCTGCCGGTGTCGGCGGAGCTGCGGCGCTGCGCGGGGAAATATGGATGGGATGTGGAGAAACTGGCCATCGACGGCGGGGAGGATTATGAACTCCTCTTTACGATGCCGCCGGCGGCGGAGGCCGGGCTGGACGTGCCGCATACGGTCATCGGCGAGATTACCGACGGCCGGAAACCGGAATGGGCCGGCTCAGGGGCCGACCACGCCGGATATCACCATTTTTAGTCGTTTAATCGAACGTCTTCGGAATCAGGGCGAGGATGGTATCGACCGCCTCGTCCTCGTCGATCTTGTCCGTGTTCAGGACGAGGTCGTAGTTGTGGACGTCGTAGCGGGATGAGCCCGTGAAGGCTTTCGTGTAGTTGTCGCGTCCTTCGTCGATGCGCGCGATCAGGGCGCGGGCGTCCTCCTCGGAGAGGTTCTGCTTGCGCATCACGCGGGCGACGCGCTTCTCGAGGGGGGCGTGGACATAGACGGAGAGCTTGTTGGGGTGGTCCTTGAGGATGAAGAAGCCGGAGCGGCCTGCGATGACGCAGGATTCCGCATCGGTGATTTCGCGGATGATTTCGGACTCCTTCTCGAAGAGGTCGCGGGACGTGACTTCGGTCAGTTTGTCGCTGAAGCCCGGGGCCATGCCGGTCGCGACGAGCTCGCTGAGCTCGGTCCACCAGTTCTTCTTGCGGGCCTTGATGCGGTCGATCTGCTCGGGGGAGAGTTCGAAGTGCTCGACGAGTTTCTGGAGCACGGTCTTGTTGTAAAACTTGACGCCCAGCTTTTCCGCGAGCTTGCGGCCGATGGTGCAGCCGCCGGAACCGATTTCCCGGTTGATGGTGATGACAAACTTTTCGTCCGTTCTCATAACAGTCTCTCAATATTTTTCGAAAGATAGAAAATATTCTTTAAATTTGTTAAGATCGATGTTCGATATAACCATGAAGGATCTGTTTGATATCAAGGGGCGGGTGGTCGTCATGACGGGCGCCTGCGGTGTACTGGGAGAAACGATTGTGAAATACTTCGCCGCGCAGGGCGCGAAGGTCGTGCTGATGGACCTGGCGCGGGCGGCGGAGACCGGGAAGCGCATCGTCGGGGAGATCAAGGACGCCGGCGAGGAAGCGATGTTCCTGGAGACGGATGTGCTCGACAAGGTCGTCCTGGAGAAGAACCTCGCGGACATCCTCGCGGCCTACGGGACGATCGACGTGCTGCTGAACGCCGCCGGCGGCAACATGGCCGCGGCGACCGTGCCCCCGGACCGGACGATCTTCGACCTCGACGTCGAGGCGGTGCGGAAGGTGGTGGACCTGAACCTGTTCGGGACGATCTACCCGACCGTCGTCTTCGCGAAGGTGATGACCGACAAGGGGAAGGGCTCGATTATCAACTTCTGCTCGGAGACCTCGTTCCGGCCGCTGACGCGCGTCGCCGGCTACGGCTGCGCGAAGGCCGCCGTCGCCTCCTGGACGAAGTACCTTTGCGGCGAGCTGGCGATGAAGTTCGGCGACGGGCTCCGCGTGAACGCGATCGCCCCGGGCTTCCTGCTGACGAACCAGAACCGCAGCCTGCTGACGAACCCCGACGGCAGCCTGACGGAGCGCTCCCACAAGATCCTGGGCCATACGCCCTTCGGCCGCTTCCTCGAGCCCGACGAGCTCGTCGGCACGCTCCACTGGCTTGCCTCCGACGCCTCCGCCGGCGTCACCGGCACGATCAACCTGGTCGACGGCGGTTTCGAGAGTTTCAGTATTTAATAGAATAGAGGATTATGTACCTGATGAGAGAATCGTGGCGCTGGTACGGGCCGAAGGACCCGATCAGCCTGGACTTTATCCGCCAGACGGGCGTGACCGACATCGTTTCGGCGCTGCACCATATCCCGAACGGGGAGGTGTGGCCGGTGGAGGAGATCCGGAAACGGCAGGCGGAGGTCGCGGAATACGGCCTCGTCTGGAGCGTGGTGGAGAGCGTGCCGGTGCACGAGCACATCAAGACCCAGACCGGCGAGTACCTGCGCTATATCGAGAACTACAAGCAGACCCTGCGGAACCTCGCGGAATGCGGCATCCGGTGCGTGACCTACAACTTCATGCCGGTGCTCGACTGGACGCGGACCGACCTCGACTACCGGCTCCCGGACGGCTCGACCTGCCTGCGCTTCGAGCGGGCGGCGCTCCTCGCCTTCGACCTCTTCATCCTGAAGCGCCCGGAGGCCTTCCAGGAGTTTTCGCCGGAGGATATCGAGAAGGCCCGCCGGCGCTTCGAGGCGATGGATGAGGCTGAGATCCATAAGCTTACGCGCACGATGATCGCCGGCCTCCCCGGCAGCGAGGAGAGTTTCACCCTCGAGCAGTTCCGCGCCGAGCTGGAGCGCTACCGCGGCATTGACGCGGAGAAGCTGCGCGCCAACCTGGTCTTCTTCCTCCGGGAGATCTGCCCGGTCGCGGACGAGGCCGGCGTGCGGATGGTCATCCACCCGGACGACCCGCCCTACCCGATCCTCGGCCTGCCCCGCATCCTCTCGACCGCGGACGACTTCCGCCGGCTCATCGCCGCCGTCCCGAACCCCTCGAACGGCCTCTGCCTCTGCACCGGATCCTTCGGCATCCGCAAGGACAACGACCTCGTCGCGATGATGTACGAGTTCGGCGACCGGACGGACTTCGTCCATTTCCGCAGCACGAAGGGCGACGACGAAGGCAACTACTTCGAGGACAGCCACCTCGCGGGCGACGTCAACATGTACGGGATGATGAAGGCCCTGCTGGAAGTCCAGCAGAAGCGCCGCTTCCGCATCTTCTGCCGCCCGGACCACGGCCACCGCATGTGCGACGACCTCGGCCGCCAGTCCAACCCCGGCTACTCGCTCTACGGCCGCATGCGCGGCATCGCCGAGCTCCGCGGCCTCCAGGCCGGCATCGCCGGCTCCCTGTCATTCTGAGCGCCGGCTCCCTCCGCTAACCCCGGCTTGGCGGAAAAAGGAGGCTGGTATCTCCGGAACCCTTCGCAGTCTTCGACTGCTCGTCCCTCCCGCAGCGCTGCGCTTGCGGGTCCCTCCCACTCATGCGGCCGTGGGCGGCC
>JAFRVZ010000015.1 GCA_017438265.1 Bacteroidales bacterium | reverse complement strand
GACAAAAATGCCCGCAAGGACCAGCAGGAATATCTTTTGCCAAAGTTTAAGTTTCGAGAATAAGGCCATCAAGTGTCGCGCGCAATGTGGTTGCAAGCAAAGATAACCAATGTTTTCTACTTAAACAAGTTAGATGCTGGACCCGACATCAAAAAGCCACGAAAGTTTCACCTATGTTTCACCTGTTGTCTTTTCGGCTTCCTCGCGGAAGGCTGCCCCTCGGGGGACGGGGTCGCTCGTGCGGGCCGTCGTCTCCTACAATGCGAAACGACGGCCACAAGGACCGTCGTTTGCATTGTGAGCGGAAAACGAGACTCGAACTCGCGACCCCGACCTTGGCAAGGTCGTGCTCTACCAACTGAGCTATTTCCGCAATATGTCAATCCCGTTTCGTTCGCAACGGGATGGCAAAGATACGTCAATTTTCTGAAACACCAAATTTTTTTTCATCTTTTGACGTATCCCTTGATTTCGCCCGTGCCCAGGAAACCGGTTTTCTCCATGAAGGCATAGAGGAGGTCGATCCAGGCGTAGGAGGGATTCTCGCGGTCCGGGTAGTAGCCGAAGCCGTGGCTGTCGCAGGCGAAGTAGTGGGCCTCGGCGGGGATGCCGGCCTTGCGCCATGCGAGGGCCATGTCCATGCCGGTCAGCCCGAAGCCCAGGTCGAACTCAGGGGCGGCGATGAACAGGGGGGCGGCGTCCTCCGGGAGGGTTTCCGGGAGGACCCGGGCGGCGCCGTAGATCGGCGCGACGAGGTCCGGGCGGCTCTCCGGGGTATGGTTCAGGGCGACCTCGGCGGTCAGGAAGCCGCCGGCGGAGAAGCCCATGATGCCGATGCGGTCCGGGCGGATGCCGAATTCCGCGGCGTGGGCACGCACATAGGCGATCGCCGCGCGGCCGTCGTCATAGTAAAGCCCGCGGGCCTGCGCCGCGTATGCGTCGAATTTCACCTGCTCCTCCGGCGTGTAGACCGGCCGCGGCTGGCCCTTCGGCTCGTAGAAGGCCTCTTCCTCGTTGCGGGCAAAATGGACCAGGCGGTACTTCAGGACGAAGCAGGTCACGCCGCGCTCGGCGAGCCACTGCGCCTCGTTCGCGCCCTCCTTCGTGTAGTAGTTGACGCGGAAACTGCCGCCGGGGCAGATGATCATCGCCGTGCCGTTCGCCGTTCCCTCCGGGGGGAAGAAGGCGACGAGCTCGGGATCCTTGATGTTCGTAAAATAAGTCTCGCCGTTCGCGTCGGTGTAGCTGTACTCCTCCCAGTCCCAGTCTTCGCTGCCGGGCGCGGGACCGTCATACAGCCGGTACGTTTTCTGGACAATCTCCGGGGCGGCCTGCGAACCGGCGCAGGCGCCTACGCTCAGGACGGCCGCGAGCAGGGCCGCCGCAATAAGGATTCTTTTCATAATTATAAGGGTTTTAAACTTCTGTCGCAGTCTGGAACTCCCGGAGGAAACGCAGGTCGTTCTCGAAGTAGTGGCGCAGGTCATTGACGCGCCATTTCAGCATCGCGATGCGCTCCAGGCCCATTCCGAAGGCGAATCCGCTGTACTTCTCCGGATCGATGCCGGACGCCTTGAGGACGTTCGGGTCGACCATGCCGCAGCCCATGATCTCGAGCCAGCCGGTGCCCTTGCAGATGTTGCAGCCTTTGCCGTGGCAGATGTTGCAGCTGACGTCGACTTCCGCGGAAGGCTCCGTGAACGGGAAGAAGGACGGGCGCATCCGGATTTCGGTGTCCGGGCCGAACATCTCGCGGGCGAAGAGGAGGATCGCCTGCTTGAGGTCCGCGAAGGTCACGTTCTCGTCGATGTAGAGGCCTTCGATCTGGTGGAAGATGCAGTGGGCGCGGGCGCTGATCGCCTCGTTGCGGAACACGCGGCCCGGGCAGACCACCCGGATCGGGAGGTCCATCTTCTCCATCGCACGGACCTGGACGCTGGAGGTATGGGTCCGGAGGAGAAGAGGGTTAAGGTGGCCGGTGGAGACGAAGAAGGTGTCCTGCATGTCGCGGGCGGGGTGGTTCGGGGGGAAGTTGAGGGCCTCGAAGACATGGTAGTCGTCCTCGATTTCCGGCCCCTCGGCCACGTCGTAGCCGAATTTGCGGAAGATGCCGACGATCTCTTCGCGGACGATCGAGACCGGGTGGCGGGAGCCGAGCTCGAAGGGCTCGCCCGGCATCGAAAGGTCCTCCTTCGGACCTTCCGCCGCACCGCCCTCGCCGGCCGCGGCGCGCAGTTCTTCGATCTTCGCGGTCACGGTCTGTTTCAGCTCGTTGAGGGTCTTTCCGAACTCACGCTTGAGCTCCGGGGCGACGGTCCTGAACTCTTCGAACAGGCGGGTCACCTCTCCCTTCTTGCCGAGGAAACGCACGCGCGCCTCCTCCACTTCCTTCTGGGACTTGCACTTCAGTTCGCCGATCTCGGCAAGGATGGCTTCGATATCTTCTCTTCTCATAGGACTATTCTCCCTTTTTTGCGGCTCTCTTGTCGCGGTTCTTCTTTTCCCGGGCGGCACCGGATTTCAAGTATTTCTGCCACTGCGGCTCGTCGAGCACACCGTGGATTGCGTTGTAGATCTGTTCGTTCCACTTGTCCTGGACCCGGTAGTAGCGGTCCTGGCTGCTGACCTTGGAATTGCGCAGGCCGATCAGCTCCGCCTGCATCGCCCGGTAGTCGTGGGTCAGGATGGAATCCACGTAAAAGATCTGCCAGTCCTCGAGGTCCAGCGCCTTCTCCATGTTGTTGACCTGCGTCTGGATCATCTCGTAGAGGGCCTTTTCCTGCTGCTCGGCGGTCTGCTCCTGCGCCGCGAGGGGGAGCGCCAGGGCCACGAGCGCCGCGGTGGCGGCAATTCTGAGAATTTTCATAACTTTGCGTGAATATTCTGACAAAAGTAATCATTTATAGACAAAGCGCAAAATGAGGACCCGACCGATTTTCTGCAGCCTGCTGGTGCTCGCAGGCCTGCTCTCCGCCCGGCTCGACGGCGACGCCTGCACGAATGTGATCATCTCCAGGGGCGCCAGCGCCGACGGCTCGACCCTGGTTTCCTATGCCGCCGACTCCCACGTGCTCTTCGGCGAACTGTATTTCCGCAAGGCCGCGAAGTGGAAGCCCGGCACGATGCTCCAGGTCATCGACTGGGACTCCCAGAAGCCCCTGGGGCAGATTGCGCAGGCCGGCCGCACCTTCCAGACCGTCGGCAACATGAACGAGCACCAGCTCATCATCGGCGAAACGACCTACGGCGGCCGCGAGGAGCTCTATGACCCGCAGGGCGTCATCGACTACGGCTCCCTGATCTACATCACCCTCCAGCGCGCCCGGACCGCCCGCGAGGCGATCGAGACCATCGCCGCCCTGACCTCCGAGTACGGCTACGCCTCCGAGGGCGAGAGTTTCTCCATCGCCGACCCCGAAGAGGCCTGGGTCATGGACCTCATCGGCAAGGGCCCCGGCGGCAAGGGCATCGTCTGGGTCGCCCGCCGCGTGCCGGACGGCTACATCTGCGCCCACGCCAACCAGGCCCGCATCCGCACCTTCCCCCTCGACGACCCGGAGAACTGCCTCTACGCCCCGGACGTCATCACCTTCGCGCGTGAAAAGGGCTGGTACGACGGTCCGGACGAGGAGTTCTCCTTCTGCGACGCCTACTGCCCGATCGACTTCGGCGAGGTCCGCGGCTGCGACGCGCGCGTCTGGAGCGCCTTCAACACCCTCTGCGACGGCGAGTTCATCTACCTCGACGAGAATGGCAACGAGGTGCGCGCCGCCGCCTCCGACTGGCTCGACTACGCGATGGGCTACAACCTCGGCCACCGGATGCCCCTGTTCGTAAAGCCCGCCCGCAAGCTGAGCGTCAAGGACGTCGCCGACGTGATGCGCGACCACTACGAGGGGACCCCGATGGACATGACGACCGACATCGGCGCGGGCGGCAACGCCCTGCCGTACCGCTGGCGCCCGATGACCTTCACGGTGGACGGCAAATCCTATGTCAACGAGCGTGCGATCGCGACCCAGCAGACCGGCTTCTGGTTCGTCGGCCAGGCCCGCGGCTACCTGCCGGACGAGATCGGCGGCATTCTCTGGTTCGGCACCGACGATGCCGCAACCTCCTATGTGACCCCGGTTTACACCTCCTCCACCCGCATCCCCGACTGCTTCCACGAAGGCAACGGCGACATGCTCCACTATTCCCCGACCGCCTCGTTCTGGCTCAACAACCGCGTCGCGAACGCCTGCTACAAGATGTACAACCACATGGCCGCGTTCGTCCGCGAGCGCATCGATGCCTTCGAGAATTCCCAGATTTTCGGCGGCGTCCAGGCCAACGACGAAAAGGCCCTGAAATACTACAAGAAGGGCCGCCTGCGCAAGGTCCGCAAGATCGTGACCGCCTACAGCGTCGAGACCGCGCAGAAACAGTTCGCCGACTGGGTCAGTTTGGAACAGACCTTGCTGATCAAGTTTATCGACGGCAACGTCAAGGCCCAGGACGCCGACGGCAACTTCGTCCATTCGGAGTACTCCGACGGCCTCCCCGCCGGCCTGACGCAGCCGGGCTATACCGACCACTGGAAGGCGGCTGTCGCCGCCGACCATGGCGATGTACTTGAAATCAAATAGTTAACCTTTTAATTAAACTTGAATCGATGAAAAAAATCCTCTTTGCCGCAGCAGTCCTCTTCTGCTGCGTGAACGCCAGTGCCCAGCGCTTCAACGTCGGCGCCGGCTTCCTCCATGGCGCCGATTTCGCCACCCTCGGCAACACGACCTCCAGATACGGAACCAACGGCGGCTTCGTCAGCGTCGGCGCGGACATCCCGCTCGACGGCGCCCTGACGGTCGACACCGCCCTCCGCTTCCTCTTCCAGGGTTCCAGGGAGAACAACGTCCATTACAGCAGCATGGCCCTGAACCTCCCGTTCCACGGCAAGTACACGATGGATTTCGGCAGCGGCATCGCCGGCTTCGTCTTCCTCGGACCGACCCTCTGGACCACCCTTTCGACGACTGAAAAGGTCGGCAACGTGACCGTCAACCTCGTCGGCTCCGACGGCATCTACAAGCGCTTCGACATCCTTGCGGGCGCCGGCGCCGGCGTCGAAATCGACAACAGGATCCGCCTCAAGGCAGGCTACGACCGCGGCCTGCTGAACTACTCCGCGACCGGCAACACCAAACGCCATCGCTCCCTTATTTCCGTCGGTATTCACTACATGTTCTAAAAAACAATGGAAAAACTCAACGCTCCCGCCATCCTCGTCGTTGACATGCTCAACGACTTCGTGACCGGTGCCCTCGCCTGCGACCGCGGCAAGGCCATCGTCCCCGCCACCGCCCGTCTCCTCGACGCGGCCCGTGAAAAAGGCGTCCCCGTCATCTTCTGCAACGACTGCCACCTCCCCGGCATCGACCGCGAACTCAAGCTTTGGGGCGACCACGCCATCAAAGGCACCCCCGGCGCCGAAGTCATCCCCGAACTCAAGCTCTGCGACAAGGACTATGTCGTCCCGAAGCGCCGCTACAGCGGTTTCTTCCAGACCGACCTGGACATCCTGCTGAAGGAGCTGGGCGTCAAGACCGTCATCATCACCGGCCTCCACGCACACATGTGCTGCCGCCACACCGCCGCCGACGCCTATTGCCTCGGCTATGACGTCGTCGTCGCCAAGGAAGCGACCGACTCCTTCACGGAGGAGGACTATCTTAACGGCCTCGCGTACCTGAAGACCTGCTACGGCGCCGACGCCTACAGCAACGACGAGCTCATCGCCGCCTTCTAGCGGCCCCGCCGCTTTCTTCCGGCCCCGCCGGCGCTGCCACGCAATTCGCTGAGTATCAGTAGAATAACTAGAATAGAAGTGCCCAAAAATGGGCACTTCTATTCTATTTAAGTCGCTGCTGCAAAAGCACTTGCGCGGCAGCGGCCAAAGGGCGAGCTGCAGGGCGCAGGAGGAGAATGCCGGCTAGAGGGCGAGCTGCAGGGCGCAGGAGAGGGCGCCGAGGGTCAGGGTCAGGGTGTAGGTGCCCGCGGGGAGGCCGGCGGTCGGGATGGTGAAGGCCACGCCGGGATCGCCACCGCCGACGGCGGGGGCGGGAGCGGCGGTGACCCGGCCGGAGAGGTCCGTACCGTCGGGGGCGGTGAAGCGGCAGGTGACGCTGTCGTAGGCGGAGAGCAGGGTCAGGACGCGGGTGTAGCTGTCAAAGCGGAGGCTTGCATTCTGGGCCAGGAGGTCCTCCGAGGCGAGGGAAATGGACATGCTGCCGCCATACTCGGCATTGAAGAGCGCCGGGCGCCAGTCGTCGGAGTCCTTGCTCTCGCGGTAGCAGGGCCGGAGGCAGTCGCCGGGGTAGATGGCGCCCGCAATGTTGCAGGTGAAGCGGCGGCTCTGGTCATCCATCACGCCCAGGTCCCTGAAATTCAGCGGGTTCGAGACGAGCTCCCGCAGGACGCCGGCGTTGTCGTACTTGCCGATGGCCATCTGGCCGCTGAAGGTCGTGCCGACGCCGACGATCCCCCGGACGACGAGGTTGAAGTCCGTGTTGCGGGCGATGGTCGCGGAGGTCGAGATGTTCGTGTAGCCGGGGGCGCCGTTCGGGGCTTCGTTCCCCTGGTCCGGCACGAGGCCGAAGACGGCGAGGTTGCCTTCGGTGAAGCCGTCCATGTCGGTGAGAGCGAAGAAACCGTTGGCGGCGCCGCCCCAGCCCCAGTTGAAGCGGATATAGCCGTCGCTGTCGTAGCCGTCGGCGACGAAAGCGTGGCCGCCTTCCCTGTCGTAGCCGGAATAGAGCAGCGGGCGCCCGGCGTCAATCTCCTCCCGGATCATCGCGAGCCACTCCTGATTCGAGAAATAGCCTTTTTCCAGCATCCGGGCGCCGGCGTCGTAGTCCATGTACCGGGCGAGCTTTTCGTGCGCGACCTGGGTATAGGCGCCGGAGCCGGTCGGATTGTACTCCATCTCCATCATCACGCCGACGTCGAACATCAGGCGCGCGACGGCGTCCGCTTCCTCGTCGGTAAACCGGCCCGGAACATATTTGAGGGGCATTTTGTCCCACTGATAGGTCTCGCCGAGGAGATGGCCTTCCTGTGTGCGGCGGCGGCCGGTGTCGGTCTCGTAGACATAGTCCGGGAGCGAGCCGTGGCCGGCGGCGGGGTAGCCGTAGTGGCGCATGACGATCGCGATGGCGGTCGCGACGCAGCCGGTCACGGAGCGTCCGCCGTCCACCTGCGGGCACAGCCGGTTGTAGGGGTCCCGCTGGTTCCAGAGCGCAGTCTCGATCACGACTTCGTCGCCGGCGCGGGCCGGTCCGGAGGCGGAGGCCCAGGCTTCGGCGACCGCCGGCGTGGGCTTCCGCCCGTCCGCCCGCACCTGCAGGATGCAGGTCTGCAGCCCGTCCATCCAGTCCGCCAGGTTCTCCGGCATCCCCTCCGTCTCGAAAAAGCCCTCGCGGGAATACGCGAGGACCGGCGTCACGGCATCATCGCCGGCGACGATCACGAAGCCGCCGCCGTCCGCGTTATAGACATAGTAGGCCGGCTCGGCCAGCGGAGCCTCCGCGGGCTTCTCCCCGCGCCAGACGAGGCGGAGCGTCCGCCCGCCGGCCTTCGTCGCGCCGTTCAGGAAGCGGTCGGCGACGGCCAGCGCGCGCTCCGGCGTGACCGGAGCCGCACCCGCGCCCGCCGCGGCCGCAACAAGAGCCAGGACGGCCAGCAGAAATCTACTCACCCCGCGCACCCTTCTCATTCTTCAACGAGCTTGTCGATATAGAGCACCCCGTCGAGGTGGTCGCACTCGTGCTGGAAAATCACCGCGGTAAAGCCCTCGACGCGCTCAGTCACGGTCTGGAGCGTCTCCGGGGAAATGTAACTGATATCGATGTCGCGGTAGCGGAGCACCTCGCCGCGGCGGCCCGGGACCGAGAGGCAGCCCTCCGGGCCCGGCTCCATCGTCCCGCGCGTCGCCGTGATCCGGATATCCGGGTACACCTCGAACGGCTCCCCTTCCTTGTCGAAGCGCTGTACGGCCACGATGCGGCGCGAAATCCCCACCTGCGGCCCGGCGATGCCGACGCCATCCTGCTCCGGCGACGTCACCGTCGCAATCATCTTCTCCGCCAGCAGCGCATAGAACCCGGAGGCGACCTCCTCCGGCCGCACCGCCCCGGCTTTCGCCCGCAGCACCGCCAGGTCCGCCTCGTTTTCCACCGTCAGCACCCGCAGTACCGCGCCCTGTCCCTCGACCAGCGCCTTCTCCTCCTTCGTCCATCCGCCCCCGGCGCAGCCGGCGAGCCCGGCAACCAGCGCAGAAACCATCAAAATCCGCTTTATATCCATACTGAAAGACCTAGCGCTTATAGCCGGCAAGCTTGGCCAGGGCCTTCGGGATGTCCGTGTTGTCCCTGCAGGACATCAGGTCCAGGGCGCCCGCTCCGATGGCGAACAGCGGCACCGGGGACCCGGTATGCGACCCGTGGGCCCAGGAATAGCCCGCGGCCTTCGAGACGAAATCGATCGCATCGGAGACGATGCGCGTGTTCGTGGCGTAGAGGCTGACGACGTCGTCGTTCTCGCCGCGGACGAAGGTCTTGTCATACGTCGCCTTGAACGCGGCCTCGGCGCTCTCGCTGACCGGCACGGTATCCCACATGCCGAGCTCTTCCTTCAGGAAATCCTTCACGGCCTCCCAGCTCGTATTCTGGCGGGACTGGAGCGCCTGCGCCATCGGAGCGCCGTCCGTGTGGCCCTGGACCGTCTCCGCCGGCTTGTAGAAGCGGGCGCGGAAACGGGCGGTCAGGCCGTTCTCCGAATACTTCTGCTTTGCGAGCAGCGACGGCTTCATCTCATACGAACCGGCGCCCAGCATCAGGCCGCCGGTCTCGTGGTCCGCCGTCACGATGATGACCGTCTCGGCCGCGTGCCGGCGGTAGAACGCGAGCACCGCGTCGATCGCCTCGGCGAAATCATTCGTCTCCTGGAAATCGGTCACCGGGTCGTCGTTGTGGCCGGCGTGGTCGATCGACCCGCCTTCCACCATCAGGAAAAAGCCCTTCGGATAATTGCCGTAGAGGTAGTCGATCGCCGCGTTCGTGAAATCCACGAGCTTGGTCTGGCCCGGCTGGTGGTCCACGGCGTACGGGAGGTCCGTCTCGCTCAAGGAATTGTCGCCGAGGCAGATTACGCGGCCCTTGCGGGAGGCCATGTCCGTGAATTCACCCTTGCCGTGCAGGACCGTGATCCCGGCCTTCGTCGCAAGGTTCTCCAGGTACGCGGAGTCGTGGCCGGTCTTGGACTTCTGGTTGATGAAGCCGCCGCCCGCCGCGAAATCCAGCGGGGAGGCGATCAACTGCTCGGCAATCAGCTCGTAGTTGCTGCGGGACTCCGTGTTGGCGTAGAAGGCGCCCGGCGTCGCGTGGTTCACGCCGACGCAGGTCGCCACGCCCGCGCCGTAGCCGCTCGCCTTCGCCCACATCGCAATCGAGCTCAGGGGGCGCTTCTCCGCGTCCACGCCGAGGTAATTGTTGTTGGTCTTGGTTCCGGTCGCCAGCGCCGTTCCGGCCGCCGCGGAATCGGTCACGAGCGAACTCGCGGAATGGGTCGTGATGAACGTCCGGTAGGGGAACTGGGAGAAATTGAGTTCCGCCGGGCCGTAACCCGTCGCGCGGTTGAAGATCTCCGTCCCGCGGACGTGGTTGATCCCCATCCCGTCACCGATCATGTAGAACACATACTTCACCCGTTTCGCATCGACCGGCGCCGCCGCGACGAGCGCGATCAGCACCACCGCAAACAACCGGAATATCACGTTTCTTTTCATTGTAATTATATTTTAAGGTTATTTATTCTCAGCCAGTTCATCTTCGTCCTCCCGCGGCCATCCCTGGGCGCGCAGCGGCAGTTCCACGCCTTCCGGCGTGACGAGCGCCGCCCCGGCCTCCGGCTGCGCGAGGTGGCCGATGATGTCGAAGGTCTGGAAATCCCGCCGGAAGCGCTCCAGCTCCAGGATCGGCACGGTAAACAGCAGCTTGTAGTCGTCCCCGCCGTTCATCGCCGCGGAGACGGGATCGATGTCCATCTCCCGGCCCAGCGCGAACGTGTTCCCCTCGAACGGGATCTTGTCGGCATAGACCTTCGCCCCGAGGCCCGTGTCGCGGCAGAGCCGCTTCACGGCGTCCGCCAGGCCGTGGGTCACCAGGTACCCCGCGGACGGGTACAGCTCCGCCTCCTCCAGCGCGGAAACGACCTTCCAGTCCATCTCCGGCTTCAGGTACGCGGCCACGAGCATCTTGTACTGCGCGATGTCCTGCTCCGCCTTCGCGAAGTCCTGTTTCCCGCGCTCCAGCAGCTGCAGGCCCATGTAGGCGGCTCCCAGGCTCCCGGACACGCAGATCAGGTCCTTCGACTTCGGCCGCGGCATCCGCTTCTGCGTCAGCAGCGCGACCTCCCCGGCCGCGAAGACGGCGACCGCGAGCCCGTTCCGCGAGGGAGCGAGGTCGAGGGTCAGCGCGGCGAAGCCGGCCGCACGGGCCGCGGCGGCGATGCCGCCGAAGATTTCGCGCACCTGCGCGAAATCGAGCTTCGCCGACACGCCGAGGCGCACGTCAAGACGCAGCGGCCGTGCCAGGCGCGCAATCAGCTCGCCGGCAACGGCTACGACACATTTGTAGCCCAAGTGTTTCAGGGGAAAATACACGAGGTCGAAATCCGTTCCCTCGAGCAGCAGCCGCGACGCCATCACCAGCGCGCCGCCCCGGCCGGACAGGTCCGAAGCCGGAACGCCGTACGGCGCATATCCCGTCCCCTCGAACATCCGCGAAATGGCTTCCACTTTACCGATATCGGAAAACCTCGTTTCTTCCATAAGAAAAGCCTTGCAATTCCCACAAAAATAGCATTTTTCTTTTTATTTTTGTGTGACAAAAACCTTTCATCATGAAGAAAAACTTTCTGCTTGCGATGGCCGCTGCGATGCTTCTCCCGCTGACCCTCTCCGCCAAGGAACCCGGCCGTCTCGTCGTGATTTCCTACAACATCCGCCTCGGCACCGCGAACGACGGTACCAACTCCTGGGAATACCGCTACCCCGCCTCGGCGATGATGATCGACGACCAGAAACCCGACATCTTCGGCCTCCAGGAAGCCTATGACTTCCAGGTCAACTACCTGACGAACGCCTGTGACGGCTACAAGTCCGTCGGCGTCGGCCGCGAAGACGGCAAGCACGAAGGCGAGCACATGTCGATCTTCTACAAGAAGAAGAACATCAAGCTTCTGAAATGGGGAACCTACTGGCTCTCCGACACCCCGGACGTCCCGTCGATGGGCTGGGACGCCGCCTGCAAGCGCACGGCGACCTGGGCCCTGATGAAGGACAAGCGCAGCGGAAAGAAATTCTACTACGTCAACACCCACCTCGACCACGTCGGGACCGAAGCCCGCGAGAAAGGCCTCAACCTGATCATGGACAACATCAAGAAGATGAACCCGGAAGGCCTGCCGCTCGTCCTGACCGGCGACTTCAACATGACGATCGACAACCCGAACATGGACGAGATCAAGGTCCGGATGAAGAACACCCGCGAAGTGGCCGCCAAGACCGACAGCCACGCGACCTTCAACGGCTGGGGCAAGTCCGCCTCCATCATCGACTATATCTGGTTCTCCGGCTTCAGCAGCTGCCCGGAATACGAGACCGTGACCAAGCCCTACATGGACCGCGCCTTCATCTCCGACCACTACCCCGTCAAGGCCGTCCTCGTCTTCTAGTCCTTGTCCGACAGCGCCGGCTTGACCAGATAAATATCGTTCCCGTACTGTTTCCTCCCGTTCACCAGGAAATAGTACCGATAGCGTGTTCCGTCTTTAGAAAACTCGAGTCGGCAGACGATCCGGTCGTCGGGCCAGCCGTTCTCCCATTCCAACAGCCAGGCGCCTTCACCCGTTTGCATGGACAAGTGCAATTCCCTCACTCCGTCATCACGCAGATGGATAAATCCACTATAATCAATATCGCTCCTCTCACCCCCCTCCTCAATCCGGGTAAGAACAACACCGGGGGGAGCGTCAGGAACGAGCAGATTATTCCCGTTCAAGTCCTTTACATAGATCTTACAAAACAGCGTGCCCACCGGCCGAAACATAGGATCGAGGACACATTCGTGCCAGGGAGCCTCCGGAATATCGGTTTCATCCTCTGCAAATACAATTCCGGCGCCTTCCTCATACCATTTATTATCAGTATCCACAAGTGCGCAGGATGTGATTGATAAAACGACAATCGTTGATATAATTAAAAAAAACCGTTTCATGACTTTAGTTTGTTGTATAACTAATCCGGATTAAACGCAAAACGCAGGTATGTGAATACCGTCTTTCTATATATAAGACAAACAACACCCCTAAAATTCACACGCTGGCGCCAACTTTTTTTTATTTTTTTGTCTGGCGGGGCATTAGGCCTCTTTCACGTTTACGGGGGAGATAAATAGTCACTTTACGGCGGTCCAGGCGATGCCGAGGTCCTGGAAGGCGGCCATCAGTTCGGCGCTGACCGCGACCGAATACTTCTTGGAATAGAACTCCACGCGATACTTCGTCTCCGGATCGAAGAGGTAGAGCGAGAGCGGCGTATTGCCCTTGTTCTCCTTCAGCGCCCGGACGAGGCCGGCGCGGAACTCCGGGCTGAGCCGGTCCGTCGTGATGTTGACGGCAAGGCCCTTCAGCCGCTCCTCGGCGACGTTGCCGAGCAGCGTGATCTTCCGGACCTTGAAGCCGAACGGGGCCTTCTTGCCCGCGGCGCGCTCCTCCGGCTTGAGCGGATAGCGCTCGTCGATGTCGCCTTCGATGAAGAGCTGCATATGGGGCTGCATGAAGGGCATCCAGGCCTGGTAGTCCTTGCCGAAGAGCGCGAGCTCATACGTGCCGCTGTAGTCCTCCAGCACGACGCGCGCGCCGGGGGCGCCCGACTTCGTCACGAGCGTCTTCACGTCCGTCACGATGCCGGCGACGGCCTCCTTCGAGGGCTTCTTCCGGGCCTCGGCCTCGTCGATGCGCTCCGGCAGCCGGACCAGGTCGGTCGTCGTGAAGGTCTCGATCTCGAAGGAATACTTGTCGAGCGGGTGGGACGAGATATACATCCCGACCAGCTCCTTCTCCTGCTGGAGCAGCCCGAGCTGGTTCTCCTCGCGCGGCGGGTCCGGCATCTCCGGCCGCACCGGCCTGAGCTCCTCGACCTCACCGAAGAGCGAGTTCGCGCTGTCGAGCGAGTCGTTGCGGTACAGGTCCGCGTAACGCGCCAGCTCGTCGAGGAAGATCTCCCCGTTCTTGCAGGGCATGAAGTACTGGCTGCGCCTGTAGCCGAAGGAATCGAGCGCACCGGCACTGACGAGCGACTCGAGCGCGCGGCGGTTCACGGTCCCCGCCATCCGCTCCATGAAGTCGAACACGTCGGCGAACGGGCCCCGCGCGCCGCGCTCGGCGATGATGGCTTCGACGACGTTGTCGCCGAAGCCCTTGATCCCGCCGAGGCCGAAGCGGATGTTGCCGGCCTTGTTGACGGTGAACTGGGCGTCGGACTCGTTGACATCCGGGCTGAGGACCTTGATCCGGGAGCGCTTGCAGTCGGCCATGATCTCCTTCAGCTCGTCCATGTTGGCGCTGTTCTGCGTCAGGTTCGAGGCCTGGAACTCCGACGGGTAGTGGGCTTTCAGCCAGGCCGTCTGGTAGCTGACCCAGGCGTAGCAGGTCGCGTGGGACTTGTTGAACGCGTACTTGGCGAAGGCCTCCCAGTCGGACCAGATTTTCTCGAGGGTCTCCTGCGGGTGGCCGTTCGCGAGCGCGCCCTCCATGAAGGAGACCTTCAGGGAGTCGAGCACGTCCTTCTTCTTCTTGCCCATCGCCTTGCGGAGCTTGTCCGCCTTGCCCTTCGAGAAGCCCGCCAGCTTCTGGCTCAGGCGCATCACCTGCTCCTGGTACACGGTCACGCCGTAGGTCTCCCGCAGCAGGTCCTCCATCTCCGGGAGGTCGAAATGGATCTTGGAGGGGTCGTTCTTGCCGGCCACGAAATCCGGGATGTAGTCCATCGGGCCCGGCCGGTAGAGCGCGTTCATCGCGATCAGGTCCTCGAAGCGCTCCGGCCGCAGCCGCATCAGCCACTCCTTCATCCCCTGGGATTCGAACTGGAAGATGCTCTTCGTGTCGCCGCGGCTGTAGAGCTCATAGACCTTCTTGTCGTCGATCGGAATCTTCTCGATGTCGATGTCCTCGCCGAAGCGCTTCTTCACGAGCTCGAGGCAGCGCTTGATGATCGAGAGCGTCTTCAGGCCGAGGAAATCCATCTTCAGCATGCCCACGTCTTCGATCTTCGTCCCCTCGTACTGGGAGACCCAGACTTCCTGCCCCGTCGCCTTGTCCGTCCCCAGCGCGATCGGGATGTAGTCCATCAGGTTGCCGCGGCCGATGATCATCGCGCAGGCGTGGATGCCGACCTGGCGGATGCAGCCCTCGAGCTTACGCGCATAGTCCAGCACCTCCTTCACCAGCGGCGTCCCCTCCTCGTACGCCTCCTTCAGCTCCTTGACGTACTTCAGGCTGTTGGCGAGCGTCGGCTTCATCTCCTTCTCCTTGCCGTCCACGCGGACCGTGAACGGGCGGTCCGGAATCATCTTCGTCAGGCGGTTCGAATCCGGGATGCTCATCCCGCTGATGCGGGCGACGTCCTTCACGGCGAGCCGCGCCGCCATCGTGCCGAACGTAATCACGTGGGAGACATGGTCGGCGCCATAGCGTTCCTGGACATACTGGATCACGCGGTAGCGCCCGTCGTCGTCGAAATCGACGTCGATATCCGGCATCGAGATGCGCTCCGGGTTCAGGAAACGCTCGAACAGGAGGTCGTAGCGGATCGGGTCCAGGTTCGTGATCCCAAGGCAGTAGGAGACGACGGAGCCGGCGGCCGAACCGCGGCCCGGGCCCACGGAAATCCCGTTGTCCCGCGCCCAGCGGATGAAGTCCTGGACGATCAGGAAGTAGTCCGGGAAGCCCATGTGGGAGATGGTCTTCAGCTCGAAGTCGAGGCGCTCGGTAAGCTCCTCCGAAAACTCCTCCCCGTAGCGGCGGCGCGCGCCTTCGTAGGTCAGGTGGCACAGGTAGGCGACCGAGGCGCAGAACTCGTCGCCGCGGTAGTTGCCCTCCTCGTCATTCCGGCCGGCGTCAATCACCGCCCGGTACTTCTCCTGCTGGGCCGCGATGTCGGCGAGGAAGGCCTCGTCGATCCGGAATTTCGGAAGGACGTGGCCGCGGTCGATGTCATAGCGCTCGACCTTGTCGATCACCCCGACGGTGTTGTCGATGACTTCCGGGTGGTCCGGGAAGAGGGCGCGCATCTCCTCCTCGCTCTTCAGGTACTCCTGCTGCGTGTAGCGGAGGCGCTTCGGGTCGTTCACGTCGGCGTTGGTCGTCAGGCAGATCAGGCGGTCGTGGGCGGGGCCGTCCTCCTTCAGGATGAAGTGGACGTCGTTGGTCGCGACGACCTTGACGCCGTGGCGCTCCGCGAGTTCGAAGATCTTCGCCGTGTACTCCTTCTGGAGGTCATAGACCTCGGTCGAGAGGCCGGGGACCTCGGTCTTGTGGAGCATCACCTCGAGGTAGTAGTCCTCCCCGAAGACGCGCTTGTGCCAGGCGATCGCCTCGTCGACGCCCTCCCAGTCCCCCGCCAGGATCTTGTTCGGCACCTCGCCCGCGATGCAGGCGGAGCAGCAGATCAGGTTCTCGTGGTAGCGCTCAATCACCTCGTGGGAGACGCGGGGGCGGTGGTACTTGCCCTCGATGTGGCCCAGGGAGACGATCTTCATCAGGTTGCGGTAGCCCTCGAAGTTCTTCGCCAGGAGGATCAGGTGGTAGTATTTCTTGTGGTCGTTGTCCTTGAGGCGGTGGTCGTAGTGGCGGGTCACATAGATCTCGCAGCCGACGACGGGCTTGATCCCGGGGTGTTTCTTCGCGACATCGCAGAAGTCCTTGACGCCGTACATGTTGCCGTGGTCGGTGATCGCGAGGCCCGCCAGGCCGAGCTCCTCGGCCCGGTCGAACAGCCGGCCGATGTCGGACATGCCGTCGAGGATCGAGTACTGGGTATGGACGTGGAGATGTGCGAAGGCCATAGCACAAAGTTAAAAAAAAGCCCGGCTTCCTCCGAGGGAACCGGGCTTCTTTTATCGGAAAATTATCAACTTATTTCTTCGCCTTTTTGGCGGCCAGGCGCTTGGTCGTCGCGTCGTACATGACCGGGGTACCGATCATGATGGAGGCGTACGTACCGAAGAGGATACCGATGATGAGGGCGACCGCCAGACCGCGGATGGACTCACCGCCGAAGAACGCAATCGCGAGCATCGGGAGGAGGGTCGAGACGGAGGTGTTGACGGTACGGGTCAGGGTCGCGTTCAGCGAGGAGTTGACCGTTTCCTTGAAGTCGGCGTTCGGGTGGAGGCCGAGGTTCTCACGGATACGGTCGAAGATAACCACGTTGTCGTTGATCGCGTAACCGATGATCGTCAGGACGGCCGCAATGAAGGTCTGGTCGACATCCAGGTTGAACGGAAGGATACCCGAGAACAGGGAGAAGAATCCGATCACGATGATGGTCGTATGGGCGAGGGAGACCACGCCGCCGAGACCCCAGGTCCAGCCGCGGAACCGCAGGGCGATGTACCCGAAGATCACGAGCAGGGCGATGAGGACGGAGAAGATCGCGGAGCGCTTGATGTCGTTGGCGATCGAGGCGCCGACCTTGTCGGAACTGATGATACCGTTCGGGTTGTCGAGGGTCGAGGTGAAGCCTTCGAAGGAGACGTTCTCCTTGAAGAAGCCCTTCAGGGCGTTGTAGAGCATCTGCTCGATCTCGTTGTCGACGCTCGTCGACTCGTCGTCGTACTTGTAGGAGGTCGTAATCTTCATCTGGCTTTCGCCGCCGAACTGCTTGACCTCGACGGCGCCGTCGAAGACGTCGAGCGCAGCCTCGCGGACGGCCTCGGCCGTCACGGGCTGGTCAAAGCGGACGACATAGGTACGGCCGCCGGTGAAGTCGACACCGTAGGTGAAGCCCTTGGTGAACATCGAGACGAGGCCGATCAGGATCAGGGCGCCGGAGACGATGTAGGACCACTTACGGGCGCCGAGGAAGTCGATGTGGGTGTTCTTCAGGAAGTTCCGGGTCAGGTTGTTCTCGAAGGAGATGTTCTTGCCGCGCTGGATCCGGTCGTCGAAGATGAGGCGGGTGATGAAGATGGAGGTCAGGATGGAGGTGATGATACCGATGATCAGGGTCGTCGCGAAGCCCTGGATCGGGCCCGTACCGAAGACGAAGAGCACGATACCGGTCAGCAGGGTCGTGACCTGGCCGTCGATGATGGCGGAGTAGGCGTTGCTGTAACCGTCCTGGACGGCCTTGCCGAGGCCCTTGCCCGCCTTGAGTTCTTCCTTGACGCGCTCATAGATAATGACGTTCGCATCCACGGCCATACCGAGCGTCAGGACGAGACCGGCGATACCGGGCAGGGTCAGGACGGCGCCGAAGGCGGCGAGGATACCGAACAGCAGCACGACGTTGGTCAGCAGCGCGACGTCGGCGGCGAGACCGGCGCCCTTATAGAAGAGCACCATGTAGATGAGCACGAGCAGGAACGCGATCAGGAAGGAGATGAGACCCGAGCGGATCGATTCGGCACCGAGGGACGGGCCGACGACCTGCTCCTGGACGATCGTCGCCGGAGCCGGCAGCTTACCGGACTTCAGGACGTTCGTAAGGTCGGTCGCCTCTTCGACGTCGAAATTGCCGGAGATCTCGGAGTTGCCTCCGGTAATCTCGCCGTTCACGACCGGGTAGGAATAGACCGTACCGTCGAGGACGATGGCGATCTGCTTGCCGATGTTCTCCTTGGTCAGGCGGGCCCAGGTATTGGCGCCTTCCGCGTTCATCGTCATCGAGACGGACGGGTTGCCGTTGCGCTGGTTGCTGTAGGAGACGCGGGCGTCGGTCACGACACCGCCGTCGAGCGGGGCCTTGCCGTCGCGGGAGGAGGCCTTGATGGCTACGAGTTCATAGACGTTGTCAGAGGCCACGTAGGTCGTGGGCTTGACGGACCACATCGGGCGGAACTCGGAGGGGAAGATCTGGGCGATCTGGGGCATCGCGAGGTAACGGTTGACGGTCGCGGTGTCCGCGGCGGTTGCGAAACCGATCAGGGCGGAACCGTTCATCTGGGAAGGCTCGAGCACCGCGAAGAGCGGGTTCTGCTTCCGGTAGGCGTCATACTCGGCGCTGCTGCTCTCCTGGGAGGCGATTTCCTGGCTCACGATGTCGCCTTCGGCGGCGGGAGCGGCCTCAGGGGCGGCTTCCTCCTCGCCGGCGAGGAGCTGGGAAAGGGTATTGTTGGCCTCGAGGAGGTAGGGATAGATTTCGGAGTTGTCGAAGGTGGTCCAGAATTCGAGGGAGGCGGTGCCCTGGAGCAGCTTTCTCACGCGCTCCGGCTCCTTGACGCCCGGAAGCTCGACGAGGATGCGGCCCGTGTTGCCGATCTTCTGGATCGAAGGCTGGGTCACGCCGAAGCGGTCGATACGGTTGCGGAGCACGTTGAAGGAGTTCGAAACGGCGCTCTCGGCATCCTCGCGGATGATGGAGAGGACTTCCGCGTTCGTGGACTCGGGACGGATGCGCTCGCGCATCTCATAGGTACCGAACACCTGGGAGAGGCGCTGGCCGGGGGCCACTTCCTCCCAGGCCTCGCCGAAGAGGGTGATGAGGTCGGAGGTGGAGTTCACGCTGCGCTCCTTCGCGAGGGCGAGGGCACGGTTGAATTCCGGGGTCTTATTGTCGCCGGCAAGGGCCTTGACGAGGTCTTCGAGCTGGACCTGGAGCATCACGTTCATACCGCCCTTCAGGTCGAGGCCGAGGTTGATTTCCTTCGCCTGGACATCCTTGTACGTGTTGCCCAGATAGATTTTTTCCGTGGAGATGGAATCGACATAACGACGGTTCTCCACTTTTCTGATGGAATCCAGGTAATAGGCCTGGTCCGCTACACCGACTTTGCTGAAAGCCGCGCTGTTCTGCGCAGCAAGTGCCGCCTTCTCGGCGAACTTCTCCGCCTTCTTGGACTGGATGCTGGAGACTGCGGTAAACGACAGCTGCCAGATGCAGGCCAGAAGCAGCAGGATAGCTACAAGTCTGATTGCTCCTTTACTTTGCATAATTGTTAAACTTTACCTATTATATTTTTTTACCTTTCAGCGTAATAGGGTGCAAATTTACACTTTTTTTCTAAGAAAGAAATTTTCTGATAACTATTTCTTACTTTTGCACTGATGAGAACGCGTGTAAAACGGCTTCTGGCTGCCGCCTTCCTCCTTTTTGCGGGCTGTTCCTGGCTTTCCGCCCAGGACACGCTCTCGGTGGCGTCGCGGACCCGCGCCAAGATGGACTCGCTCCGCAACGTGATCGCCGCGCGCCGGAATGCGACGGCCGCCGCGGAAAACGGGGGCGCCGACCGGCCCGCCGCCGGGACCGTGACCGTCGCGCGCGGGATGCTGACCGCGGAGGAACTGCTGCTGCGGGCGGATTCGCTGCGCCTCGCGTATGATTTCCCCGCGGCGGTGGACTGCTACCAGGAGGCGCTGGACAAGGCGGCCGACTCGCTCGCGCGCCAGGCCGTCGAGGAGGCGATGATCCTCGGGGAGAACGGGCTCAGCATGATGGATTACTGCAGCGACCCGGTGGTCGTCGCGAAACAGCGCTTCTCCGTGCGGGATTTCTTCCTCTATTATCCGATGCGGGACCGCAGCTGGCGGGCGATGCCGAACCAGCTCGACTCGCTGGGCTCGGAGTTCGTGCGCGCGACCTATATTCCCGACGGGGGGAATTCGCTGTTCTGGTCCGCGCCGGACCGCGACGGCGTCCGCAACATCTACCAGTCCCACTTGATCGACACCCTCTGGACCGCCCCGAAGCTGATCAACGAGCAGATCACCTCCTCTTCCGACGAGATTTACCCGGTCGTCAGCGCCGACGGGCGCTCCCTGTACTTCGCCTCGAAGGGGCTCTACGGGATGGGCGGGTACGACCTCTATGTCTCGACCTACAACCGGGAGACCCAGGACTGGGACACGCCCGTGAACCTGGGCTTCCCGTTCTCCTCCCCCTACGACGATTTCCTCTTCTACAATACCGAGGACGGCAAATACTCGATCTTCGCCTCGAACCGGGAGTGCTCCCGGGACAGCGTCTACCTGTACGTGCTCGAGTATGACGGGATGCCGGTCCGCCGGAAGATCGCGGACGTGGCGCGCGTCCGGGAGCTCTCCGCGCTCCCGGTGCGGAGCCGGTCCCGGATCGACAACCGCGCGATCAGCGGCCAGGCCCTCTCGCAGAGCGTCGACACGCGGCGCTACGTCGACAAGATGAACGAGGTGCGCGCGCTGAAGGACTCCGTCTCGGCGCTGACGGTTTCCGCCGCCGCCGACATCCTCACGCTGCTGCCCGCGATGCAGGCCCGGCTGGAGAAGGTCACGAAGGAGCTGCAGGCCATCGAGATGGAATTCCTGTCCCGCGGCGTCGTCATCGACCCGGACAAGCTCCGCTCCGAGACCGACCGCGAGGTCGTCGGCGCGGGCTCGGGCTACACCTTCACCCGCCACGCCCCCGGCGCCGCGGTCGCCCTGAACATGGCGCGCCCCGAGCCGGACTTCGACTATACCTTCCGCATCCTCCCGGAAGCCCAGTTCGCCGAGAACAACACCCTCCCTTCGGGCCTCGTGTACCAGATCCAGCTCTTCTCGCTGTCGCGGAAGGCGACGGTCGCCCAGCTGAAGGGCCTCAGCCCTGTCTTCGAGAAACTCAGCCCCTCGCTCCGCTATACCTACTCCGTCGGACTGTTCCGCAGCTACAACGACGTCCTCTCGCACCTGAACAGCGTCAAGCGCCTCGGTTTCAAGAGCGCGGTCATCACGGCCTACCGGGACGGCCAGTCCCTGTCCGTCAGCGCCGCCCGCAAGCTGGAGTCCCAGATCCGGACCCTCTACAAGATCCGGCTCTTCCCCGAGGACGGCCAGTCGCTGCCGGAGCTGGTCCGGACCGCCATCCACCAGCAGACCGACAAGGACATCGTCCGCCTGATGGACAACGGGAGCGTGGTCTTCGAGGTCGGGCCGGTCGACAGCCGCCAGCTCGCCGAACAGCTCGTCCAGGTCATCAAGGCGACCGGGGTCCAGCGTGTCAGCATCATGGAAATGGGAAATACGATAGTCAAATAAACGATTGAAGAGGCCTGCCTTGCGGCCGACCTCTTCGTGCATTACCGGTTTAGGTTTTACTTAACTCTTTGGGCTTTCCAATCCTTTACAGGACGATTTCAAATTTCTCAAAAATAAATGAGATTTACAAAATATTATTTCATTTTCGCGCTGGTTGCGGCGCTGGCTTTCCCCGGAGCGCTGCGGGCGCAGCAGACCCACGTCGACGAAATCTCGATCGACACGCGCGCGACCATCCACCAGCAGACGACCGAAGGGGTCTACGATTCCCATTTCCAGGGCGACTATTTCAACCTCCATATCCTCGGCCACCTCACGGACAACCTCAGTTTCCGCATCCGCCAGCGCTTCAACAAGCGGATCGACGACCGGAACCCCTTCAACGCGACCGACTTCCTCTGGCTCCGCTGGCAGGCGACGCAGCGCTGGGCCTTCACCGCCGGCAAGCAGCCGATCCTGCTCGGCGGCTACGAGATCGACGCCGCCCCGATCGACGTCTACTACTACGGCGCCTTCACCAACAACCTCTACCAGTACTACGCCTTCGGCATCAGCGCCCATTACACCCCGGCGCCCGGCCAGACCCTGACCCTCCAGTTCTGCCCCTCCCCGATTTCCCCCGCGGAGCAGAACTCCTACTCCTACAACCTCCACTGGAACGGCCGCATCACCCCCGTCTGGCGGACCCTCTGGAGCGTCAACTACGTCGAGGACGAATTCCACCGGATGATGAACCACATCGTCCTCGGCAACAAGTTCCAGTTCGACAACTTCTTCTTCGACATCGACCTGATCAACCGCGCCTCCGCGAAGCAGGAGCGCTTCTTCTTCACGGACTGGTCCCTGATCGGCAAGGTGATCTGGACCGTCGGGAAATGGAACCTCTGCACCAAGGTGGGCTACGAGCGCAACGACGCGGCGAACGTCGATGCGAACGGCCTCTCCTTCGACCTGACCCTCCCCGCCGGCCACGACTACCTCTACTACGGCGCCGGCGTCGAGTTCTTCCCCCTCGGCGACGACAACCTCCGCCTCCATGCCGTCTACTTCCGCGACAACCACGACACCCGGAACAACTTCGACCTCGGCATCACCTGGCGTTTCAAGCTTTACAAACGATCCTGACATATGAGAAAGATCCTCTTCTCCCTCCTCCTCGCGCTGGCGACCCTCGCCGCCCTGGCACAGACCCTTCCCCCGCTCGAGCAGCTCAAGGCCGACCCGTGGAAGGCTTTCGGCAACGACTACCCCTACCAGGACCAGAACGCCGGCCTGACGAAAGCCCCGAAAGGCTATAAGGCGTTCTACATCAGCCACTACGCCCGCCACGGCTCCCGCTACTACTGGAACGACCAGCTCTACAAGGACCTCGACACCCTGATGACCGCCGCCCACGACAAGCACCTCCTGACCGCGGAGGGCGAGGCCTTCTACGCCCGCTTCATGGCGGCGAAGCCGGAGCTGATGACCGGCATCAGCGAACTGACCCAGCTCGGATGGGAGCAGCACCAGGGCATCGCCCGCACGATGTACAACCGCTTCCCGGAAGTCTTCAGGAAGGGCGGCAACATCCTCGCCATCTCCTCCCTGTCGGGCCGCTGCGTGATGAGCATGTCCGCCTTCTGCCAGGAGCTCGTGCAGTGCAACCCGAAACTCGAGATCCGGGAGCAGTCCTCCCGCTTCACCCTCGACGGCGTGGTCCCCACCGACAGCCAGAACCCCGTCAAGCATACCTACACGAAGGTCAAGCCCCGCTATGAGGCCAACCGCGCCTCCTTCCGGAGCGACAACTCCCTCCAGGGCAAGATCATCGCGCGCGTCTTCACCTCCACGGAAGGCCTGCCCGGCAACGTGAACCGCATCGCCGGCAACCTGATCAACCTCTACACCTCCCTCCCGAACATCGACCACGTCGGGATGATGGGGAACATCATCACCGACCAGGAGATCGTGGACCGCTGGGAGAGCTCGAACCTGGGCGCCTATTCCTGGGTCTTCGGCGACCAGTACGGGATGATTCCGATCCTGGAGGACATCCTCGGGAAGGCGGAAGCGGTGATCGGCGGCAGCAGCGACCGCGTCGCGGACCTGCGCTTCGGCCACGACAGCTGCATCGGCCCCCTGACGGTCCTGATGGGCCTGGGCGGCGCCGACCGGGATCCGGAGGACCCGTATGAGGTCAAGAATATCTACCAGAACTGGGAAACCTGCAAGGCCAGCAACATCCAGCTGGTCTTCTACCGCGGAAAGAAGGGACCGGACGACGTCCTCGTCAAGTGTCTCCTCAACGGCGCCGAGACGACCCTCCCGGTCGCGACGGACTGCTTCCCCTACTACAAATGGAGCGACGTGCGCGATTTCTACCGCGCACGCATCGCTGCCCACAAACAATAGGATTGTACGCCTATTTGATCACCTCGGCGAGCTTGGCTTCCAGCGCAGGTCCGCGGAGGCCACGGGCGACGATGATTCCTTCCGGACTGATCAGCAGGTTGTCCGGGATGGCGTTGACGCCATAGACGGAGCTTGCCACGGTATCCCAGTACTTCAGGTCGGAGAGGTGGGTCCAGGGCATATCCCATTCGGCCACGGCCTTCAGCCAGGGTTCTTTCTCCCGGTCGAAGGACAGGCCGACAATCTCGAATCCCTTCGCGTGGTACTTCTTATAGGCGGCGGTGACGTTCGGCATCTCGGCCTTGCACGGACCGCACCAGGAGGCCCAGAAATCGACCAGGACCCACTTGCCGCGGCCGACATATTCGCTCAGCTTGTGGATCTTGCCGTCCGCATCCGGCTCCTCGAGATCCAGGAATTTCTCTCCGACAGCACCTTTGGTCTGTTCGGCCGGCTGGCTGGCGGCTGCGTCGTCCGCGGCCGCGTTGTTTTTCGCTTTGTTTCCGGAGCAGGCGAGCAGCCCCACGGCGACGAGCACCAGGCAGAAAACGGTTAATTTCTTCATCGGTTTCTTGTTTTATACGTGTTGTTCTTTCTGTCGTACGACAAAAGTACGACAAAAATACGGGAATCAAAACTGGCTGTGGGCCAGGTAATAATACCCGTAGGTCCCGTGGTCCTGGCTGGAAGCGAGCTGGAAGAAATTATCGTAAGATCTGGCTGTTCGATTTGATCAGGTCGGCCAGGGTGACGTGGGAGTTGCGGTAGCGGGCGTTCCGGTTCGGCTCCTCCGGCTCCGGGGGCGTCGGGATGATGGAGATGGCCTTCTGCGGGCAATTGTGGACGCAGGAGAGGCAGTTCTCGCATTCGCCTTGGGCGACGGATTTCCCGTCCACCACTTTCCAGGAGCCGTGCGGGCAGAGCGTGGTGCAGATGCCGCAGCCGATGCAGGCGTCGGTCGAGAAGACGATCTTCTCGGAGCGGGTCTTCGTCGGATGCTTGCGGTCACGGCCGGAGCCGCGGTAGTATCCGTCACAAAGCATCCGGTCCTGCTGCGTTACCGGCAGAATATAGTTCTGGCGGCTGTTGATGGCGGCGACAACGGCGGCGACGGCCTCCGGGATCCGCTGGATCTTCGGGTCGGCCAGCTCCCGCTCAATGTCGAAGTACGGAAGATAGGTATCCACCATCTGGATGCAGGAAATATAGTTCATCTTCATTCCGCGTTCCCTGGCCAGGTTGTCAAAGAACTCCGGATAGATCGTGCTGTGGGCGCCAAAGGTCGCGACAGCAAAGAGATAATCCGCCTTGAACGTGGAGCGGGCGATGAATTCCTGGACGATCGTCGGGGGGATGAAGCAGTAGACCGGGTTGACGAATCCGATCTCTTCCGCTTCATAGACGGGGTTCTCGTTGTGGATTTCCTGCGAGATGCTCAGCAGGGTCGCATCCTTTCCGCCAATCTGACGGGCGACATAAAGGCTGTTTCCCGTTGCGGAAAAATAGAAAATCAGGCGCTTGGCCTTTTTGGCTTTCTTGGCGCTTGCATAGGCCGGGAGCGCCGGGACACACGTGGAGAGCATACCAAGGCCCATGACTTTCAGGGCTTCTCTGCGGTTGATCGGATGACTCATAGGGTTGCTTTTTTGATCTGTGCAAAGATACGGAGTCCACCGGAGGGGAGGTAACACTAATTTGTCCATTATTAACCAATTTCGCATTTTTTCCGTATATTTGTCTATCTGAGTGCATGATACGGATATGAAAAATGTATTAAAGGTAACCCATCCGAACGATTATGCCGCGTACGTCCATGCGCCGGCGCTTCATCCGCTCGTATGCATCCTCCGCTATGAAGAACTGGGTCCGTTCCGCCGCAGCCTGAACCGGTACGGCGTCTATGGCCTGTTTATCCAGGAGGAGTTCCCCAGGGGCATTTCGTATGGAATGAAGACCTACGAAACCCACGGCCCGTCCATCATCGCCGTGGCGCCGGGGCAGATCGGAGGCGTGGAAGACAACGGGGAGCTGATTACCCGGAAAGGCTGGGTCGTCCTCTGGTCGCCAGAGCTGGTCAGCGGGGCCGGCTGGGAGAAAAAGATGGAGGAATACCGTTTCTTCTCGTACTTCTCCGACAACGCACTTCAGATGAGCCCGGCGGAATGGGAGCGCATTTCCGGCCTGATCGGATGGATGCGCTGCGAACTGCAGGAGAATGAGGACAGTCCGGAACTGCGGGGCGTGCTCCGGGGCTATCTTCACGCGATCCTGGAGTATTGCAACCGTATCTATCTGCGGCAGGAGTCCGTCGGAGGCAAGGGCTCATCCGACATCCTCAAGCGTTTCCAGCGGCTGCTGTCCGACTATTATGCCGAGAGCCGGCAGCTGGAACTGGGCATCCCTTCCGTCCAATACTGCGCGGCCGAACTGGCGTATTCTCCCCGCTACCTGGGCGACATCATCCACAGGGCCACCGGCGGCACCGCCATCGGCTACATCCACGCCTTCCTGATCGGCGAGGGGAAAAAGCTGCTGATGCAGGGATACAATGTCAGCGAGACGGCCGGTCTCCTGGGCTTTGAATACGTGCACCACTTCAACCGGATCTTCAAGAGAATCACGGGCCTCACCCCCACGGAATACCTGAGGAAGCAAAAGTAACCGGAATCGTTTGGAATTATGCTTCATAAACATTATGTTTGCGGAGCATAATGATTGACAGAAATGAGATTCGTTGACAGAGAGAAAGAAATCGCGCGTCTTCAGCAGCTGCTGAAAGGCGATTCTCCGTATTTCGTTATCATTCGGGGACGACGCAGAATCGGCAAATCGACTCTGATCGGGAAAGTGCTATG
>JAFRVZ010000014.1 GCA_017438265.1 Bacteroidales bacterium | reverse complement strand
GCCAGGCCGCCGTGGGGCGGGGCGCCGAACTTGAAGGCGTTGATGATGAAGCCGAACTTGTATTCCGCCTCCTCCTTGCCGATGCCGAGCACCTCGAACATGCGGCTCTGCATGTCGGCGTTGTGGATACGGATCGAGCCGCCGCCGAGCTCCGTGCCGTTCAGCACGAAGTCGTAGGCGTTCGCGCAGACGCGCTCCAGGTCCTCCTTCTTATCGCTGTAGAACCAGGCCTCGTGCTCGGGCTTCGGGGCCGTGAAGGGATGGTGCATCGCGTAGAAGCGGCCGTCCTCCTCGCTCCACTCGAGGAGCGGGAAGTCCACGACCCAGAGCGGCGCGAAGACCTTCGGGTCCCGCAGGCCGAGGCGCCCGCCCATGTAGATGCGGAGCACGCCGAGCATCGTCTGGGCCTTGCGCTTCTCGCCGCAGAGGACGAGCAGCAGGTCACCCGGCGCCGCCTCGCAGGCGGCCGCGATCGCGGCGAGGTCCGCTTCCGCGAAGAACTTGTCGACGGAAGACTTGTACGTCCCGTCCGCGTTGACCTTGACATAGACCAGGCCCTTCGCGCCGACCTGCGGGCGCTTAACCCACTCGGTCAGCTCGTCGAGCTGCTTGCGCGTATAGTCGGCGGCGCCCGGGACGGCGATCGCGCCGACGTACGGGCAGCTGTCGAAGACGGAGAAGCCGTGGCCGTGGGCCAGGTCCGTGATCTCGTGGATCGTCATCCCGAAGCGGATGTCCGGCTTGTCGGAGCCGTAGCGGTCCATCGCGTCGTACCAGCGCATCCGCGGCAGCGGATCCGGGATTTCGACGCCGAGGGCGTTCCGGAACATCGTCCGCATCATCCCCTCGAACATCGCGAGGACGTCTTCCTGCTCGACGAAGGACATCTCGCAGTCAATCTGCGTGAACTCCGGCTGGCGGTCGGCGCGCAGGTCCTCGTCGCGGAAGCAGCGCACGATCTGGAAGTACCGGTCATACCCGGACACCATCAGCAGCTGCTTGAACGTCTGCGGGGACTGCGGGAGGGCGTAGAACTGGCCCGGATTCATCCGGGACGGCACGACGAAGTCGCGCGCCCCTTCCGGGGTCGACTTGATCAGGTACGGGGTCTAGATCTCCATGAACCCTTCCCTGTCGAGGTAATTGCGGACTTCCTGCGCGAGGCGGTGGCGGAGGGCCAGGGCGCGCTGCAGGGGCGGCCGGCGGAGGTCCAGGTAGCGGTATTTCGCACGCAGGTCCTCGCCGCCGTCGCTCTCCTCCTCGATGGTGAAGGGCGGGGTCACGGACTTGTTCAGGATGCGGATCGCCGAGACGCGGATTTCGATCTCGCCGGTCGGCATCTTGGCGTTCTTGCTCTGGCGCTCGACGACCTCGCCTTCGGCCTGGATCACGAATTCGCGGCCCAGGGAAGTCGCGGTCTCGACGAGCGCGGCGGGAGCGTCCGCCTCAACAACGAGCTGCGTGACGCCGTAGCGGTCACGCAGGTCGATAAAGGTCATTCCGCCCAGCTTCCGGGATTTCTGCACCCAGCCGGCGAGGGTCACCTTCTTACCCTTGTCGGCGAGCCGGAGCTCGCCGCAGGTATTGCTTCGATACATAGAATCAGAACTAGTCTTCTTCCTGCTCCTGGGCAGCGTATTCGGCGAGGAGCTTGGTCTGGACATCACCCGGGACCGGCTGGTAGTCGGCGAACTCCATCGTGAAGGTCGCGGAACCGGAGGTGATGGAGCTCAGGGTCGTCGAATAGCGGTAGAGCTCGGCGAGCGGGACGCGGGCGCGCAGCACGCTGAAGCCCCTGTCGGTACCGAGGTCGCCGAGGATGCCGCGGCGGTTCTGCAGGTCGCTCATACAGGCGCCCTGGTACTCGGCCGGCGTCAGTACTTCCACGTTGTAGATAGGCTCGAGGATCTTCGGGCCCGCGTTGCGGAAGGCCTCGCGGAAGGCGTTGCGGCCGGCGATGATGAACGCGATTTCCTTGGAGTCCACCGGGTGCATCTTGCCGTCGTAGACGAAGACGCGGATGTCACGGGCGTAGGAACCGGTCAGCGGGCCTTCCACCATGCGCTCCTTGATACCCTTGAGGATCGCCGGCATGAAGCCGAGGTCGATCGCGCCGCCGACGACGCAGTTGTAGAACTCCAGCTTGCCGCCCCATTCGAGTTCGGTGATGTCCTGGGTCTTGATGTTGAGCTGGGTGTCCTTGCCGTCGATCTTGAACTTGGTGTTGAGCTCGCCTTCGGCCGGGCAGACGAGGAGATGGACCTCGCCGAACTGTCCGGCGCCGCCGGACTGCTTCTTTTGGCGGTACTGGGCGGTGGCGACCTTCGTGATGGTCTCGCGGTACGGGACCTTCGGGGCGAAGAGCTCGACCTCGAGGTTGAACTCGTTGTTCAGGCGCCACTTGACGATGTTGATATGCTGCTCGCCGTTGCCGCTGAGGATGGTCTGGCGGAGTTCCTTGGAGTATTCGACCACGACGGTGGGATCCTGGAAGGAGATCTTCTTCAGGGCGTCGCCGAGTTTCTGCTCGTCCTGCTGGACCTTGGCCTTGATGGCGCAGCGGTACTTGGAGGCGGGGTAGTTGATCTTGCCGTAGGAGAGGCCGGAGCCGGGGGCGGCGAGGGTCGTGTTGCACTTGCCGTTCTTGAGCTTCACGACGCAGCCCATGTCACCCGCGTGGAGGGCGGAGACGGACTCTTTCTTGAGGCCCGCGACCGCGTACAGGGCGGAGAAACGCTCCTTGCCGCCGGTGACGCTTTCCTCGAAGTCGACGCCGGGGGCGACGACACCGCTCATCACCTTGAAGAAGGAGACTTCGCCGAGGTGCTGCTCGACGTCGGTCTTGTAGATGAACAGGGAAGCCGGATCGCTTTCCTTGCCCGCGGGGGCGACGCCGACGGTGCGGATGAAGTCCATCAGGCGCTTCACGCCGATGTCCTTCTTGCCGCAGACGCAGAAGACCGGATAGGCTTCGCCGGAGGCGTAACCCGCGGCGAGACCCTTCATGATCTCGTCCTGGGTCAGGTCGCCTTCCTCGAAGTACTTCTCCATCAGGGCCTCGTCGAACTCGGCGGCCTTCTCGACCAGCTCGGCGTGCATCGTCTCGGCCTCGTCCGCATATTCGGCGGGGATGTCGAGCTCCTCACGGTTGCCGTTCTGGTCCTTGAAGTGGTAGTATTTCATCGAAAGAACATCCACGAAACCGTCGAAAGCCGTACCGGGGTTCACGGGGAACTGGGTATAGACCGGCTTGCCGCCGAAGGCTTCCTTCAGGGAGTTGCGCATCATCTCCCAGTCGGACTTTTCGCTGTCGAGCTGGTTCACCGCCAGGATGATGGGGAGACCGGCCTGCTCGGCGTAGCGGTGGAAGATCTCGGTACCGACCTCGACGCCCTGCTGGGCGTTGACGACGAGGATCGCATTTTCGCAGACCTTGAACGCGGAGAAAGCGCCGCCGCAGAAGTCGTCGGCACCCGGAGCGTCGATGAAGTTGATCTTCGAGCCGTTGTACTCGGCGTACATCGGGGTCGCATAGACCGAACGCTGGTTGATCTTCTCGATTTCCTCGTAGTCGGAGACGGTGTTCTTGTCCTCAACCGTGCCTCTTCTGTCGATGACCTTGCCTTCGAAAAGCATCGCTTCGGCAAGCGTGGTCTTGCCGGATTTCGTACTGCCGATCAGGACCACGTTGCGGATGTCTTTGGTAGAATATTCTTTCATTGTTTTGTATTATTAATTAATTGTTTTTCGCAAAGGGATGCAAAGTTAGTAAAACTTAATCTTTTACCAACTTTTTTATCAGCAATTTGACACACAATGCCACGATTCGGACAAGGCAGCACAGCACATACAGGATCAGCGCGGCGACGACCGTGAAGCCGATCTGGGTCACCAGCTCCACCGCCGGGCGCGCATAATGCACCACGGCGAAGACATTCAGGCAGAAGGCGCCCGCCAGGCAGCCCAGCAGCACCCACAGTTCCCGCTTCAGCGCTTTCCCGGAAATCACGATATCTTTCATAGCCTCAGAACTTCATGTAAGGGATTTTATATTCCTCCGGGAAGGTCAGCGTCCGGCCTTCCTCCATCGCCTGGTTGCCCAGCAGGCAGAGCACCGTCGAGCAGTAGGCCTCTTCGACGACGTCCTTCGCCTTCTCGCCGGTGATGCAGGACTGGCAGAACGCGGACAGGATCACGTCGGAACCGTCCGCCACGAAGCCGACGGAGCTCTCGCCGTCCGAGATGGAGAATTTGCCTTCCAGGACCGGGTGGGGCACATACTTGGCGCGGAGTTCCGGGCGCCAGCTCGGGCCGGCGGTCGGGACCGCGGCGAAGACGCCGGTCTTGACCTGCTCCAGGAGCTGCCGCATCCCGGAGACGAGGTTGTCCTCCTCGAGGTAGTACACGCCCTTCGACAGGTCGACCGTCCCGGCGTGGCCGAGGATCTGCTCCTCCATCCCGTTGTACTTGTTCGAAATCAGGGATTCGTAGCTGATGATCCGTCCGTCGGCGAACTGGTAGGTCACGTTCACGGAGTCATAGACCTCGCGGCCGTCCTTCCAGTAGACGATGTCGCCGAAGCCCGCGATGCGGGTCGGGATCTTGCCGGCCACCCAGGTGCAGACCTCGAGCTGGTGGCTGCCCAGCTCGGTCATCAGGCCGCCGGAGTACTCCTTGTAGAGGCGCCAGTTGATGTGGCGCTCCAGCTCCGGCGAGGGGACCTCGCGGCGCCAGTCGGCGTTGCGGAACCAGTGGCAGCGCATCCCGACCACGTCGCCGATCAGGCCCGAGGAAATCAGCTGGACGGCCTTCACGTATTTCTCGTCGTACATCCGCTGCATGCAGAAATACAGCGCCCGGTCCGTGTTCCGGTAGGCCTCGTAGACCGCCTTGCAGTCGTCCAGCGTGCGCGCCATCGCCTTCTCGCAGAAGACGTGCTTGCCGGCGGCGAGGGCGTCGAGGGTGATCCGGGCGTGGAGGTGGAGCGGGGTCGCGATGATGACGCCGTCGATCGACTTGTCCTCCAGCAGCCGGCGGTAGTCCGTGTAGCATTTCGCCTCCGGGCAGAGCGCCGCGGCGGCTTCCAGGTTCGCGGGATAGACGTCGCAGAGGGCGACCAGCTCCGCGTGGGGGATGTTCCGGAGGTTGTGGATGTGGTACTGGCCGCGGGAGCCGGTGCCGATGAGGGCGACGCGGGCCTTGGCGTTGCCGATTTCCGCGAGCTTCTCCGGGGTGCAGGAGGCGAGCCAGGGGGTCGTCGACAGCAGCGCGGCGCCGCCGGTCATGTAACCCAGTTCCTTGATGAACTTCCGCAGTCCCAGGTCTACGCCTTTCTTCTTCTCTTCCATTCAGTTATACTGTATAAATTTCACTCTCGCAATCGGGGAAGGCCCGCCGCAGGCGCAGCCGCTGCCCCTTGTCCGCCAGCATCAGGGCGGTGCTCAGCACTTCCGCTTCGAGCGGGTCCGGCCCCGTCACGGCGACCAGCTTCCGCTCCACGTTCGCCCGGCCCGTCCGCGGGTCGATGATGTGGCCCGTGTAGCCCGGCGTGTTGCCCGACACGGACAGGGCCCTGTCCTTCAGGCTGAATTCCGCGACCTGCGAACCGCCGTACGGATTCGGCAGGCTGACTTTCCAGCAGTCCCCGTACGGGTGCGTCCCCAGGCCCAGGATCGCGCTGTCGCCGAAGTTCACGAAGGCGGAGGCGATCCCCGTCCCGGCGAGCCGGTCCCGCAGCAGCGCGAGCGCATATCCCTTCGCAATCCCCCCGAAATCCAGCGTCGCCCCGGCTTCCTCCAGGTCCATCCCGTGGCCCCGGGTCACGTCGAAGAGCCCCTCCGTGCGGAACCAGAACTCCCGCGAAAGGTCCAGCAGGCGCTGCACCGCCGGACTCAGCGGGAAGCCGGCCTTCGACTCCGACGCGTTGAAGCGCGCGACTTCGCTGCGCGGATCGAAGCGGTTCAGGGCCGCCTCCAGCGCGGAAAGCTCCGCGCAGAACGCCGTCCAGAGCGCTTCCGCGGCCGCGGCTTCCGTCCCGACGGCCAGCAGGTCCAGTTTCGTCCCCATCGCATGGGGAACGAAGCCATGGAAAATCCGGCCCTCGGCAATATATTCGGTCTCGGAATTCATCCCGCTAAGTTAGCAATTATTCACTTCCTTTTTTCGAAAAGAGTTGTTACTTTTGTTAACTATCTGAAATTAATGACAACTAAAAACTCATATCCTATGCTTACACGCAGATCATTCCTGAAAACGGCCGGCGCTTCCGCCGCCCTCCTCGCGATGGAAGGCCCGGTCCACGCCTTCAACCCCCAGACCGGCGGCAAGAAAATCATCGGAGCGAACGGCAAGGTCAACCTCGCGCTGGTCGGTATCGGCTTCCGCGGCGAGGAAGACGAGGCCGGCATCGCCAAGACCGGCCTGGCGAACGTCGTCGCCCTCTGCGACGTCGACATGGGCGCGCCCCACACCCAGAAAGTGATGGCCAAGTACCCGAAAGCCAAGCGCTACAAGGACTTCCGCAAAATGTTCGACGAGATGGCCGGCCAGATCGACGCCGTCCTCATCGCCATCCCGGACTTCGCCCACTTCGCCGTCGCGATGCGCGCCATCAAGGAAGGCATCCACGTCTACTGCGAGAAGCCGCTGACCCGCACCTTCCACGAGAACGAACTCCTCCTCCAGGCCGCCAAGGCCCACCCGGAGGTCGTGACCCAGATGGGCAACCAGGGCCACTCCGAGGCCAATTACTTCCAGTTCAAGGCCTGGAAGGAAGCCGGCATCATCAAGGACGTGACCGCGATTACCGCCCACATGAACAACAGCCGCCGCTGGCACGGATACGATACCAACATCTACAAGTTCCCCTCCGGCGACCCGAAGCCCGACACCCTCGACTGGGATGTCTGGACGATGACCCAGCAGTACCACGAGTACAGCGACCAGTTCCACCGCGGCAACTGGCGCTGCTGGTATGACTTCGGCATGGGCGCCCTCGGCGACTGGGGCGCGCACATCCTCGACACCGCCCACGAGTTCCTCGACCTGGGCCTCCCGTACGAGGTCAAGATGCTCTACGCCAACGGCCACAATGACTTCTTCTTCCCGATGTCCTCGACGATCCTCTTCCGCTTCCCGCGCCGCGGCGACATGCCGGCGGTCGACGTGACCTGGTACGACGGCCTCGACAACCTGCCGGAAGTCCCGGTCGGCTACGGCGAAAGCATCGCCGCGAGCGACATCCCGACCGTCAACGGCCAGGCCTACAAGCCGACGAAGCTCAACCCGGGCAAAATCATCTACTCCCGCGACCTGATCTTCAAGGGCGGCAGCCACGGCTCGACCCTCAGCATCATCCCGGAGGCCGTCGCCAAGGAGATGGCCCCGAAGCTGCCGGAAGTCCCCCAGAGCCCGTCCGACCACTACATGAACTTCCTGCGCGCCTGCATGGGCCTCGAGAAGACCCGCTCGCCGTTCGAGGTCGCCGTCCCGCTCTGCCAGGTCTTCAACCTCGGCGTGATCGCCCAGCGCCTCAACGGAGCCTTCAAGTTCGACCGCACGACCAAGGAAATCGTGGACAACCCGTTCGCGAGCGCCCTGCTCGCCGGCGCCCCGCCGCGCAAGGGCTGGGAAGACTACTACAAACTTTAACCGCAGATCCGTATGAAGAAATACCTCCTTACCGGACTCCTGCTGGCCGCCCTTTGCGCCTGCGCGCCGAAGGCGCCGGCCGGCTATGACCCGACGAAAGCGCCGGATGTCCCGAAACCCGAAACCCCGAATACGCTGACGAAGGCCCAGCAGGCCGACGGCTGGATACTCCTCTGGGACGGCAAGACGACCGAGGGCTGGCGCAGCCCCAAATCCGATTCCTTCCCCCAGGGCGGCTGGTTCATCCAGGACGGCGAGCTCTGCACGATGCCGGGCGACGCGATCCACGAAGCGGAGAACGGCGGCGACATCGTCACGACCGCCCAGTACGGCAACTTCATCCTCTCCGTGGACTTCAAGATGACCCCGGGCGCGAACAGCGGCATCAAGTACTTCGTCCGTCCGGACCTGAACCAGGGCCCCGGCTCCGCCATCGGCTGCGAGTTCCAGATCCTGGACGACGAGCTGCACCCGGACGCCAAGCTCGGCCTCAACGGCAACCGCACCCTCGCCTCGCTCTACGACCTGATTCCGGCGGACAAGGCGGCGGCCCCGCTCGACAAGTTCGGCTGGAACACGGCCTGGATCGTCGTCGACGGGGACCTCGTGCAGCACTGGCTGAACGGCGTCAAGGTCGTCGAGTATACCCGCAACAACCAGCTCTTCAACGCGCTCGTATCCCACAGCAAGTACAAGGTCTGGCCCGACTTCGGCAACCAGCGGACCGGCAACATCCTGCTCCAGGAGCACGGCGCGGAAGTCCACTTCCGCAACGTCATCCTCAAGGAGCTGTAGTCTCCCGGTACTTGTCGAGGATCGCGTCGCCGCGCATCCCGAGTTCTTCCAGAAGGACGCTCTCCAGGGCGTCCTTCTGCGTTCCTATGCGCGCGCAGATATCCTCGAAGGTCAGGCTCCCGTCGCGGAAAATTTCTTCTTCGTTCATCAGCCGCCCGAAGGCGGCGTAGCTTTCATCGATCGTTTTCATCGTGTGTCGTTATTTGGTTCGCCCAAAATTGGCAATTCGCAGAGAGAATACCCCTCAAAAGGATAAAAAACGGGGTGGTACAAAGTTACTTTAACTGTTTTTTGTGCTTTCTTTTTGTCAATGACAAGAAATACTTGTCATCCCCTGGCCCCTGACTCCGCTACATTTGTCACGGAACACGATGGACGAAAAGACGGTAAAACAGACCCTGCTCCGGCTACGGAAAGAAAACCGGTTCTCCCAGCTGAAAATCGCCAATCTGCTGGGCATCTCCCGCAACGCCTACCGCAACCTGGAATGCGGGCCCACGCGCATCGTCAACGAGAACATCGATAAAGTCGCCGAACTCACCGGCACGACCCAGGAAGAAATCCTCCTCGGCTACAAGCCCGTCCGGGACGTCCGGGAGGAAATCATCCATGTCCGGGACCATTTCGCGGAGCTGGCCGAAGCCGAGCGCAGCCAGCACGAAGCCCGCGTCGCCGCCCTGGAACAGGAAATCGCCTTCCAGCAGGAACTCATCGCCTCCCTGAAAAAGAACATCAACGCCCTCGAAGCCTACATCCGCTCCCTCGAGCGGGAAACCGCCGCTAAAGACACCGTCCCGGAAGACTGATTGCGGAATCTTTTTGCTACATTTGTAGCTGAAGCCATGCGAGAGGAAATCCATCTGGCCGCCTGCATGCAGGCGGGACGCCTCGAAGCGGGATGCGACGAGGCGGGCCGCGGGCCGCTCGCCGGCCCCGTGTTCGCCGCGGCCGTGATCCTGCCGGAGGGTTTCGCGCACCCCTTGCTGAACGACTCGAAACAGATGAGCGCGAAGGCGCGCGAGACGCTGCGGCCGCTGATCGAGCGGGAGGCGCTCGCCTGGGCCGTGGTCCGCGTCGAGGCGGAGGAGATTGACCGCATCAACATCCTGAATGCGTCGATCGAAGGGATGCAGCGGGCCGTGCGGCAGCTGCGGCTGCGGCCGGACTTCCTGCTGGTCGACGGAAACCGCTTCCGGCCCTGCGACGGGATTCCGTATGCGACCGTGGTGCGCGGGGACGCGACCTACGCCAGCATCGCCGCCGCTTCCGTGCTCGCGAAGACGTACCGCGACGACTGCATGCGCGCGCTGGCGGCGGAGTATCCGCAGTACGGATGGGAGCGGAACATGGGCTACCCGACGCGGGAGCACATCGACGCGATCCGCGCATACGGGCTGACGCCGCAGCACCGCCGGAGCTTCCACCCGAAGGAGCTGGAGCCGACGCTGTTTGACAATTGTAGTGTTTAAACGATATGAAAATGAAAAAATGGATTTTAGCGCTGTGCGCGCTGGTGGTCCTGGGCGGAAGCGCCCGGGCGGACGAGGGAATGTGGATGCTCCCGCTCCTCCAGAAAATGAATGCCCAGGCGATGAAGGACCTCGGGTGCCGGCTGACCCCGGAGCAGATCTACAGCATCAACAATGCCTCGATCAAGGACGCGATCGTCCAGTTCGGCGGCGGCTGCACCGGTGAGATCATCTCCGACCGCGGCCTGCTCGTGACGAACCACCACTGCGGCTACAGCAGCATCCAGGGCCTCTCCTCCCCGGAACACAACTACCTGGAGGACGGCTACTGGGCGATGAATCCCGGCGAGGAGCTGCCGGTGCCGGGCCTGACCGTCCGTTTCCTGCAGAGCATGACGGACGTGACCGCGATCATCGAAAAGAACAGCAAGACCCCCCAGATGCGGGAGGCCAAGATCCAGGAGCTGATCGAGAAGGCGAAGGCCGACAACCCGAACTGCACGGCGACCGTGACCAGCTTCTATGACCAGAACTACTACTACCTGATCGTCTCGAAGATCTACCGCGACGTGCGCTTCGTCGGCGCCCCGCCGGCATCGAGCGGCAAGTTCGGCGGCGACACGGACAACTGGATGTGGCCGCGCCACACCTGCGATTTCTCGATGTTCCGCGTCTATGCGGGTCCGGACAACGAGCCGGCTGCCTACTCGCCGGACAACGTCCCGATGCGCCCGCGCCAGTCGCTGAAGATCTCCCTGCGCGGCGTCGAGGAGGGTGACTTCACGATGATCATGGGCTACCCGGGCAGCACCCAGCGCTACATGACTGCGAAGCAGCTCCAGCACATGCTCGACCTCAACGACATCCGCATCGCCGCCCGCACCGTCCGCCAGGACATCATGTGGGAGGCCCGGATGGCCGACCCGGTCGTGAACCTCCAGTACGCCAGCAAGTTCGCCAGCTCTTCGAACGGCTGGAAGAAGTGGCAGGGCGAGAAGGAAGCCTTCGAGAAGCTGCAGGTGATCGCCCGCGAGGAGCAGAAGGAAGCCGACTTCATGGCCTGGGTGAACGCGAAGAACAAGCGCGTGAAGGCCTACGGGAACGCGCTGAAGGACATTGACGACTATGTGGCCGCCAACGCGGAGGCCGAAGCCGCCTATACCCTGCTGACGGAGTCCGTCTACCGCATCGAGCTGATCACGCTCGCGCGGGCGCGCTCCGCGGCGATGTACAAGGACTACAACCTCGCCCTGGACCGCAAGGAGGCTTCGGCGCTGTCGAAGTTCTACCTCGCGAACGTAAAGCCGGCAGACCGGATCGCCTATGACCTTTCCGAGGCGAACCTGGACCGGCTCTTCGCAAACAGCGTGTTCACCTCCGAGGAGAAGTTCCTGAAGGCGCAGGCGGACGGCGTGGACCTCGACGCGGACCCGGCGATGGACCTGTACCGCGCGATCCGTGACAAGGCGCTCGCGATGATGCAGCCCGACGAGGCCGGCGACGCCCGCTATGCCGCGGCGCGGAAAGCCTTTACCGGCGGCCAGCTCGAGTGGCGCGAAGGCGAGGCGATCTACCCGGACGCGAACAGCACCTGCCGCCTGACCTACGGCACCGTGATGCCGTATTCCCCGAAGGACGGCGTGCTCTACAAGCACTACACGACCCTGAAGGGCGTGATGGAGAAAGAGGACCCGGACAACTACGAGTTCCGCGTCCCCGCGAAACTGAAGGAAATCTATGAAGCGAAGGATTACGGCCAGTATGCCAACAAGAACGGCGAGCTCGTGACCTGCTTCCTGTCGAACAACGACATCACCGGCGGCAACTCCGGCAGCCCGGTGCTCGACGCGGACGGCTGCCTGATCGGCCTCGCGTTCGACGGCAACTGGGAGGCGATGAGCGGCGACGTGATCTTCGAGCCCAACTACCAGCGCTGCATCAATGTGGATATCCGCTACGTGCTCCTGATGATGGACAAGTTCGGCGGCGCCGGTTATCTGTTGAATGAAATGAACCTTGTACGATAATGCCTGATTTTGAGAAGATTCTGCGGGAAGTGAAGCACCCGGGCCGCGGCGACCGCGACATCGTGGAGCTGGGAATGGTGAAGGATGTCGCCGTCGACGGCGCGAAGGCGGTGATTACGCTGGGGTTCCCGAAGCGCCGGGACCCGCTGACGGAGTACCTGGTCGGGAGCGTCCGCGCGGCCGTGATCCGGAATTGCCCGGAGCTGGAGAGCGTGGAGGTGAAGACCGTGGTGGATGAAGCGGCGGAGAAGGCGAAGAAGGATGAGCTCGGGACCGAGATGGTCGAGCAGGTGAAGCACATCGTCGCCGTCGCGTCCGGCAAGGGCGGCGTCGGCAAGTCCACGGTCGCCGTGAACCTCGCGATTGCGCTCGCGCGCCTGGGGTACAGGGTCGGCCTCGCGGATGCGGATGTCTATGGGCCTTCGATTCCGACGATGACGGCGACGGAGGGGGAAACCCCGCTGATGGAGCAGACGGAGTCGGGCGACTGGCTCGTTCCCATCGAGAAGTACGGGGTCAAGTGGATGAGCATCGGCTATTTCGCGGAGCGGGGGCAGGCGCTGATCTGGCGCGGCCCGATGGCCTGCGGGGCGCTGAAGCAGATGATCCTGCAGGTCAAGTGGGGCGAACTGGATTTCCTGCTCGTCGACATGCCGCCGGGAACGGGGGACATCCATATCAGCTTCCTGCAGGACGTGCCGGTCGAGGGCGCCGTCGTCGTGACGACGCCGCAGAACGTCGCGCTGGCGGACGTGGAGAAGAGCGTCGCGATGCTGAACAACCCCGGCATCGGCAAGCCGATTTTCGGCCTGGTCGAGAACATGTCCTGGTTCACGCCGGCGGAACTTCCTGAGAACAAGTACTATATCTTCGGACGCGACGGCGGGAAGGCGATGGCCGAGCGCCTCGGACTCGAGCTCCTCGGCCAGATTCCGCTGGTCCAGGGGATCCGGGAGAACGGGGACAAGGGCGAGCCGACCGCTCTCGGCACCGGCCCGGACGGCGAAGCCTTCCTGGCCCTGGCCCGCCGCCTCGCGGAAAAACTCGGGTAGGGGATGAAACGGCTGTTCCTGCTTTTTGCGGCGGTGCTGGCGGGGCTGGTGCTGGCGGGGTGCGGCGGCCGGGCGGACCGGCTGCAGACCGGGGACCTGGTCTTCATCGGGATTCCGGTGGAGTATGACGCGGGCGGCATGGCGGACGCGATCGGGTCGGCGACCGGGAAAGGGGAGCTGAACCTGATCCATACGGCAATCGCCGAGGTCGACGCCGCGGGGCGGCCGTGGATCATCGACGCGACGATCGCGCACGGCGTGGACCGCCATCCGCTCGACACGATGCTGCGCGATTTCCGGCTCCGGGACGGCTACAAGGCCACCTTCATCGTGAAGCGGCTGCGGGACAACCGCGATGCCGCCCGCTATGTCGAAAACGCGAAACGCTTCCTCGGACGCTCGTACAACACGACGTTCCTGCCGAACGATACCTCCCTGTACTGCACCGAACTGGTCCACGAGAGTTATATCGCCGCGGACGGCAGGCCGCTGTTCGAGGAGGCGCCGATGAACTGGCGCAACGCGGACGGGGAGCTGCCGGAGTACTGGGTCTGGCTGTTCGGGCAGCTGGGGATGGACGTGCCGGAAGGCCTTCCGGGGACGAACCCCCAGACGATGTCCGAGGCCCCGGTCCTGAAACCGACGAAAGTTGTCATCGATCAACCTTACTGATATGAAGAGACTGTTTTGGGCGGCGGCAGCCTTGTTTGCCGCTGCGTTCGTTTGCAGCGCCCAGCCGGGCGGAAATGCGGCAGAGCCGACCCCGCAGCAGCTGGAGGAGATTTTCCGGCGGATGAGCGTCCCGCCGGAGGACCCGGCGTTCCGCCGCGAGGAAATCTCGCTGACCAGCGCCGGGAACCGCCTCTACGGGGAGGCTTTCTTCCCGGTGGCGCCGGGCCGGCATCCCGCCGTGATTATGTCCCACGGCTACAACGGCAGCCATACGACGTTCTATTCCATCATCCGGGAACTGGCGAAGAAAGGGTACATCTGCGTCTGCTATGACTTCGCGGGCGGCGGGACACGCAGCCGCAGCGAGGGTGACTCGCGGCAGATGTCCATCTTCACGGAGCGGCAGAACCTCGAGGATGTGATTGCGCTGGTGCGCAGCTGGAGCGCCGTGGACACGGACAATGTCTTCCTGCTCGGCGAGAGCCAGGGCGGCTGCGTGTCCGCGATTACGGCGCCGTATGTCGCGGACAGGATCCGCGCGGCGGTGCTCTATTTTCCGGCGCTCTGCATCCCGGACGATGCGCTCGAGCGCTACCCGAAGTATGCGGATGTGCCTGCGTGGCATAACTTTATGGGATTGGACATCGGGCGCCCCTATTACGATGCGCGTTTCTATGACGGCTGGGACATTTATGCCGAAATCGCGCAGTACGGCGGTCCCGTCCTGATTGTCCACGGCACGAACGACGGACTCGTGAAGCCGGAGTACTCCGCCCGGGCCGCCAATGCCTATCGCGACTGCGAACTGCACCTGATCTTCGGCGGCGGCCACGGCGTCCGCCCCGACACGCAGGACCAGTACATCGCTTATACCCGCGACTTCCTGGCCCGCCACCGGAAGTAGCCTATTTCCCGAGGAGGACCGGGCAGTATCTGCGGGCCAGCCAGGCGAGGCCGGAGAGGCCGAGGATCGCAAGGCAGGCGGCGAGCAGCGCAGCCCAGGGGCCGCCGGAGGCGATCAGCGAGTGGACCGCCGGGCGCATGAAGATGGCCTGGTGCAGCGCGAAGATCAGCAGCGTTCCCTCCGAGACGAGGCGGACGTAGTTGCAGCGCACGTCCAGCGTCTTGTATATCAACGTGAAGAGGCTCCATGCCAGCAGCGACGCGCCGAGGTAGAACAGCCACGGAATCTTGCCCGGCGCGCAGCGGAAGATGTTGACCGGCGCATAGAAGCGCGTCAGCCAGATCCCGAGCGCAAAGGCGCCGACGAGCAGCGGATAGCGCAGCCAGCCGGCTTTCTTCCACCCGTCGGAGAACTTGTGGAGGCCGAGGCGGCGCGTCTGCGCCCCGAGCGCGAAGAACGGGAAGCAGATCACCGCCGGCCAGACCTGGAACCAGTCATTCTGGGGTTTCAGCACCTCTGCGGCGCGCCCCGCATAGACCAGCGCGATGCAGACCAGCGCCGCCCAGATGCTCCCCTTCTCCCCGACCAGCGCATAGACGATCCGGATAAGGAACAGGCTCAGCAGGAACCAGAGCGGCCGGCAGGCCATCGAGAGTTCCCACTGGTTCCCAAGCAGCATCATCAGCGGGTAGTTCGGCTTCAGTTCTTTCGTGAAGTAGCTGTAAATCAACAGGAAGCAGTTATAGATCACATACGGCAGCAGCAACGCCTTCGCGGAGCGCTTCCACTCTTCCTTCAGCGGCCGGCGCTTCGCCAGGAAGCCCGAAATCAGGAAGAAGAACGCCATATGGAAGCAGAACAGGTACCGCCCCACCGGCGTCGGCAGGTGCCCCAGCACCACCAGGAAGATCGCCACAAATTTCGCCCAGTCAATCCATTCCATCCGGCTCCCCGGATCAATCGTTCTTGCTTTCATTTTCCTTGGTTTGATTATCCTCTCCGGCAAATATCGCCATTTCCCCCCGCAATCCCAAGCCCCGGCCCCGCGGAAAAAGGCACCTGCTATTCCTGGAACCCTTCGCAGTCTGCGACTGCTCGTCCCTCCCACTGCGCTGCGCTTGCGGGCCCCTCCCGCTCATACGGCCGCGGGCGGCCATAGGTTCCAGCAATACCAGGCGCCTTTTTCCGCCCACCCGTTACAAATCACGCTTAAATCCAGTCCCTCCCGCCTTCTTTTCTTATCCTCCTTATCCACATCCTCATCATCCTTGCTCTCCGCCAGCCCTTCCGCCGCTCATCCCGGCGCCGGGTGATGGAGGTGGTCCAAAAACTCGCAGGCCTCCCTCAAAATCAGCCTATTTTGAAGGAGGCGGTCCAGAATCCTGCAGGCCTCCCTCACTTCCGCCCCGTTCCATCCGCCTCTGCTGCCCCTGCTCCGGCCCCGGCCCCCTCTGCTGCCCCACCCCGCACCGGCGGCCCTCCGCGCGTCCCCGCCGCTACGCATTTGTACCTGTACCCGCGCTGGAGCGCGCTGCAGAGCCTCCACCCCTGTCAATGCGTAGCCACCACCCCGCTTTAGCTGTCGCCCACTGCCTCGGCGCTGCCCGCCAGACACAGTTTGGGCGGAAATGTGTCTTTGGCGGGCCGGAAAGGGGCTGCCGGACACAATTCGGGCGGAAATGTGTCTTTTGTGGGCCGGGAGGGGGTTCTGAGACACGAAAGGGGCGGAAATGTGTCTTTTGCGGGCCGGGAGGGGATTCTGAGACACGAAAGGGGCGGAAATGTGTCTTTGGCGGGCCGGAAAGGGGCTGCCGGACACAATTCGGGCGGAAACGTGTCTTTGGCGGGCCGGAAAGGGGCTGCCGGACACAATTCGGGCGGAAATGTGTCTTTGGCGGGCCGGGAGCGCTGGGGCGACGGGTGTGGGACGGCGGGGACACAGAGGGGAGAGAAGAGGAGAGGAGCAGTGCGGGGGCCCAAAGGAGGCTGTTGTTGCCGGAACCTATGGCCGCCCGCGGCCGTATGAGCGGGAGGGGCCCGCAAGCG
>JAFRVZ010000013.1 GCA_017438265.1 Bacteroidales bacterium | reverse complement strand
GACCGTGGCCCCGGCGGCCCCGGCGGCCCCGGCGGTTTCGGCGGCGGCCGCGGCTTCGGCGGTCCCCCGATGCGCTAATTCCAACCGACCCTATACGATGAAAAAACTGTCCATTCTTGCCATCAGCCTCCTGCTTCTCGCAGCCTGTGGCAAAAAAGCGGAAAACTCGACCGTGCCGGCTGCGCCGTACATGGTCTTTTCCGAAGGTATGATTGACCGGATCCAGCCCGAGGGCTGGCTGAAAGAGATCCTGCAGCGTCAGGCGGACGGCCTCTCCGGCCACCCGGAGGCGATGGCCTATCCCTACAACTCCGTCCTCTGGGCCGGCGAACTCGAGCGGGATTCCCAGTCCCGCGGCGCCGACTGGTGGCGCTTCGAGCAGACCGCCTACTACCTCGACGGCATCGCCCGCCTCGGCTTCCTGCTCGACGACAGGCGTTTCCTCGACGTCTGGCAGGAGAACATCGACTATGTCCTGGCCCATCCGCTGCCCTTCCAGGCCGGCATGAGCGAGGAAGAGGCGTTGGAACAGCTCCAGCGCGGCCGCAGGCCGATGAACTTCGACGCGCAGGTGTCCGCGGATCCGCGGGCGCAGGAGCGGATGGCCCGGATGCAGCAGCAGATGCAGGCGCGCATCGCCCGCCAGCTGCCGATCCTGACCGCCGACCGCCCGGAAGGCCGCCTCGGCCCCGAGACGGGCTCGATGGCCTGGCCGTGGGCCGTGTTCTTCCGCGCCGTGAAGGCCTACTACGAGGCGACCGGCGATCCACGCATCCCGGAAGCGATGGAGAAGAACTATCTGTCCTATACTGTCGACGAACTGGCCCAGGACCGCTATGTCGTCAACGTCGAGGGCATGCTCTGGACCTGGTCGCTGACCGGCAACCAGGAACTGCTGGACCGCGCCGTCGCAGCCTGGGAGAAGGGCGATTCGAACGTCACGCAGGAGAGTGCGCTGGATGACAGCGAGTTCCATATGCACGGCGTCACGATGAACGAGCTCCTCAAGATTCCCCTCCTGCTCTACGCCTATACCGGCGAACAGAAATACCTCGACGCCGCCCTCCACGCGGAGGCGAAGATGGAGGCCCCGAACATGCTGATCGACGGCATCAATTCCTCCACCGAGGCCTTGGCGGGCAACGACCCGCTCGCGAGCCACGAGACCTGCGACATCGCCGACTATACCTGGACGATGGGCTACTACCTGATGACGACCGGCGACGGCCAGTGGGCCGACCGCATCGAAAAGGGCATCTTCAACGGCGGCCTCGGTGCCATCACGAAGGACTTCAGGTCGATGCAGTATTTCTCCTGCCCGAACCAGTTCATCTCGACCGGCAACTCGGACCACAACCGCTTCAAATACGGCCTGACCTGGATGCAGTACCGCCCGATCCACGAGACCGAGTGCTGCATCGGCAACCTCCACCGCTATATGCCGAACTATGTCGCGCGGATGTGGATGCTGGACAGAAACAACCAGCCCGTCGCGGCCCTCTATGGTCCTTCCTCCGTCGAGTATGACCTCGGCCGGGGCGTGACCGTCCGGATCGAGGAGAAGACCGCCTATCCGTTCGAGGAGCAGGTCCGCTTCGAGTTTACCTTCCTGAAAAACGGCAAGTCGACCGATAAGGAGTACGCGATGGACTTCACGTACCGTATCCCCGGCTGGGTCAAGGGCGAAAAGGCCGGTTTCCGGACGGTCAGCAAGACCTGGAAAACCGGTGACAGCTTTACCGTCGAGCTCCCGATGTCGATCGAGATCGTGGACAACCCGGTTGCAGGCGCTTCCGTCCAGCGCGGACCGATCGTCTATTCCTATGCGATTCCCGCGGATGTGAAGGAAGATACGGCGGTCTATGACAACCTCGCCGGCAAGGTGTCCGCCAATCCGGACTTCAAGAGCTGGACGATGACCCCGGCAGGGAAGTGGAATTATGCGCTGGTGGAAAGCGGTCTCGACGACCTGAAGGTCGAGGAGACGGGCGCCGGCGGCTTCCCGTTCGACCTGGATTCCGTTCCGCTGAAGATCCGCGTCCCCGTCGTCGGCGTCAAGGGATGGACCCTGAAGGAAAACCGCTTTACCCCGGCCCTCCCGGAAACCGTCAAGGCCGAAGGCCCCGTGACCTGGATCGACCTCGTCCCGTACGGTGCGACGACCCTGCGCGTGACCGTTTTCCCGACGACGGAATAAGCTATCGCCGGATAAACAGCCTGAGAAGCAGCGCCAGCGCGATCAGCAGGAACAGATAAGTACATACGCGGCCGACGATGTCGCCGCAGCGGACGAAGAAAGTCTCGCGTGAGGAAGTGCTGACCGTGCCGGTCAGCACTTCGCGTGTCCACCAGTCCGTTTCGGAGAGGACGTCGCCGCGCTGGTTGATGAGGGCGCTGATGCCGGTATTGGCGCAGCGGACGATGTCGCGGCGGGTCTCGATGGCGCGGAGGCAGGCGTAGCTGAGGTGCTGGCGGTAGCCGGGGGTGTCGCCCCACCAGGCGTCGTTCGTGATTACGGCGAGGACCTTCGCGCCCTTGCGGACATAGCCGGTGCAGAATTCGCCGTAGACGGACTCATAACAGATCGCGCAGCCGAGGGGAATTCCGTCCACGCGGAGCGTGGAAATCTCTTCCTGGCCAATGCAGCGGCCCATCACGCCGCCGAGCATGTCGTCGATCTTTCCGAAGAATTTCGGGAACGGGGTCATCTCGACGCCGACGACGAGCTTGCTCTTATGGTAGACGTCCTCCCGGCCGCGGGCGTCCGTCATAAAGGCGGAGTTGTAGGCCTGGTACCAGAGATCGTCGCGCAGGTGGCGGGTCGTCGGGGCGGGGGACTGCTGAGAACGGATGAAACGGCGCGTCGTGGCCCCGAAGAGCAGGTTCGCTTCCGGGTAATCCTGGAGGAAAGCCTGGAACGACTGCCAGGTCGGACTCTGGGAGACGGCGCCGAGGGTGATGTCGGAGGTGAAGGTTTCGGGCCCGACGAGCAGCAGGTGGGGCGCCGAAGGCTGGCGGGAGGCCAGCGCGTCGCGCAGCTGGCCGAGCAGGACCGCATTCTGCTGCTCCTGGGTCATGGATTCGAATTTCTGGTACGGGTCGAAGTTCGGTTGCGCGACGACGACGTCGATCCGGTCCTCGGTCTGCTCCTCGAAACCGCGGTACATCGCGATGGACAGGGCCATCGGGGCCAGCAGGACGGCCGCATAGCCGAGCGGCAGGGCGATCCGGCGCGGGACGGAGAGGCTCCGGAAGCTGCCGCCCAGCAGGTAGAGGAGCAGCAGGAACGCGCCGAGGTTGCAGAGCCAGATCCACAGGGAGCCGCCGAGCGCGCCGGTATACTCATACCACTGCACGAGGGCGGTCGTGCGTGCGAAGGCGTTGCCGAGGGTCAGCCAGGGCCAGGAAATCTGCGCGCTGAAATAGAAACGCTCCCAGGCAATCCAGAGGGTCACGAGGAGCGCATAAGAGAGCGTATTCGGCAGGAAACGCTTCCCGAAGCGGTAGCAGGCGACGACAAGGGACATCTGGAACGCGTTGGCGAGGACGGCGAAGATGCCGCCGCCGACGGTCGCGTTGCAGACCCAGAAGGTCGTCGCCGCGTTCCAGAGCACGAAGGCGGCGTAGTGCCACCACCAGAAATGGCGCGTGCGGTGGAGGTCGGCGAGCGTGTCCATGAAGAGCAGCGGCACGAAGCCAAACAGCGCGAGGAAGCCCAGGTGCGGCACCAGGAACGGCAGGCTCATCAGCCCCGCGAACAGGACGGCGAGCCCGGCCATCTTCCAATCGAATTTCTGCTTCTTTTTTTCCACGCTCCTGCAAATATACGCTCTTTTTTCCTAAATTTGCGCGTTGCACTAACGTATCTGAAAATGAACCTCATCATCCGCAAAACCGCTGAAGAGGCAGCCGTCTGGGCCGCCCATTATATCGCCATGCGTATCCGTGAAAAGGCGGAGCGCACCGACAAACCCTTCGTCCTCGGACTCCCTACCGGATCGACCCCGATCGGAACCTATCAGGAACTGATCCGGATGTTCAAGGCCGGTGAGATCTCCTTCAAGAATGTGATTACCTTCAACATGGATGAATACGTCGGCCTCCCGGAGACCCACCCGGAGAGCTACCATTCTTTCATGCTCCGCAATTTCTTCTACCACGTCGACGTCCCGTGGGACAACATCCACATCCTGAACGGCAACGCCGCGGACCTCGAGAAGGAGTGCGCCGACTATGAGCAGGCGATCACGGAGGCCGGCGGTATCGACCTGTTCCTCGGCGGCATCGGCGAGGACGGCCACATCGCCTTCAACGAGCCCTTCTCCTCCCTCGTCTCCCGTACCCGCGTCGTCACGCTGACCCACGATACCCGCGTCGTCAACTCCCGCTTCTTCGCCGGTGACGTCAACCAGGTCCCGAAGCAGGCCCTGACGGTCGGTGTCGCCACGATCCTGGGCGCGAAGGAAGTCGTGATCCTCGGCTTCGGCGAAAAGAAGGCCGCCGCCGTGAAGGCCGGCGTCGAAGGCGCGTATTCCCATACGATTACCTTCTCCGCTCTCCAGGCCCACGAGTACGGCACGGTCGTGCTCGACGAGCCGGCGGCTTCGCGGCTCTCCAGCGAGACGGTCCGTTATTTCCGCGAGGTGGAAGAGGCTAACGCCCGGTAAATACCCGCCATTTGTCCAGCAGGGCGGCCATATCGGCCGGCAGGGGCGCTTCGAAATGGATGCGCTCTCCCGTGGACGGATGCGTGAAGCCCAGCGTGCGCGCGTGCAGCGCCTGCCGCGGGCAGATTTCCAAGCAGTTCTGAATGAACTGCTTGTATTTTGCATAGATGGTTCCGCTGCGGATGGTCGTGCCGCCGTAGCGGGTGTCGCCGAAGAGCGGATGCCCGAGGTGGGTCATATGGACGCGGATCTGGTGGGTCCGGCCCGTCTCGAGGCGGCACTCGACGCGCGTCACGTACCCGAAGCGCTCCAGCACCCGGTAGTGGGTGACGGCGCGCTTTCCTGCTTCCGGGTCGTCGGTGGCCTTGAAGCGGAGGCGGTCGGCGGGGTCGCGGACGATGTTGGTCTCGACCGTGCCCTCGTCGTCGGGGAGGTTGCCCCAGACGACGGCCTCATACAGCCGGTCGATGGTATGGGCGGCGAACTGGGCGGCGAGCTTGAATTGGGCCTCGTCGTTCTTCGCGACGGCCAGCAGGCCGGAGGTGTCCTTGTCGATGCGGTGGACGAGGATGCCGAGGCGCTCGTCTTCGGCCTCGGGGCCCTGGGAGAGGCCGAGGCGGAACGCGAGGGCGTTCACAAGGGTGCCGTTGTAGTTGCCGTGGCCCGGATGGACGACCATGCCCGCGGGCTTGTTCACGACGAGCACGTCCTCGTCCTCATAGACGACGTCGAGCGGAATGTCTTCGGGGAGGATTTCCATCCCGCGGCGCCGGTAGGGCATCACGAACTTGATCGTGTCGCCGGGGCGGATCACGAGATTGGCTTTGGCGACCTTGTCGTTCACGAGGACGCAGCCTTCCTTGATCGCGGACTGGATCCGGGCGCGGGAGGTGTCTTCGAGGTGGGCGGCCATGAACTTGTCGACGCGCTCGGGCTGCTGCCCGGCGTCGACGCTGAGGCGGAAATGCTCAAACAGGCCGTCCTCCAGCTCGTTCCCGTCGTCCAGGTAGGTCAGTTCCATGGCGGCTATTCGGCGGGCAGGGCGAGGCGCAGGCTGACGTCCTGGCCCATCGGGACGGGCAGGTTCGAGGCGCCCGGCGCCTGGCTGGTCACGACGGCGTTCAGGGAGTCGCGGTAGTTCTTGACGGAGGCGTCAAAGGTCAGCCGGTTGATGTTCAGGGAATTGTCATGGATGACATCGACGGCGCGGAGGTATTTCATCCCGACGACGTTCGGGATGAAGGTCTTGCTGTCCTCGCTGTTCAGGCCGACGACCAGGTCGATCTCGGCGCCGCTCGGGACGGTCGTGCCGGCCTTGATCTCGCGGTTGCGGTAGATCTGCTTCAGGACGTTGTTGGTCGCGATGTCGGAGACATAGACGAGCTGGCCGAGGCTCAGGCCGCGGGACGCGAGCTCCGCCTTGGCCTGGCGCATCGACAGGCCGACGAGGTCCGGGACCGTGACCTGCTTCGGCACGACGGCGTTGATGGTCAGCCGGATCTTGCGGTTCTTCTTGACGGTCGAGCCGGCTTTCGGATTCTGGCTGTAGACGGCGCCCTTCTCCATCCGGCGGACATACACGGAATCCGTCACGAGGGCCACGATGCCGTTGTCGGCCGCCAGGCGCTGCGCCTCGGCGACGGACATGTTCGTCATGTCCGGGACGGCGATCTGCTGGCCGTGGTGGGTAAACGCGCCCAGCGCCAGCATCACTGCCGTGAGCAGCGCCGCCACGAACACCACCGCCCAGATGAGATTCTTCACGATCCAGTTTCCAAATACTCCGTTTGCCATGATTCTCTTTCCTTTAGCTTGCAAATTTAATCATTTTCCATAGAAAAAAAGAAGCCCGCCGTCTAGGCGAGCTTCTTTTCGTTGAGGTCGTAGAATTCATACTGCAGGACCGAGAAACCGGTCATTTCCTGCAAGTCAATCTTGCATTTGTACTTTTTCTTCCACTTGCGCACGTAGGAGTTGAATCCCCGGGTCAGGTAGGCCCCCAGGATGGGGCTGACCCGCAGGATCATGCGCTCCGGGCGCTTCGATCCCAGGTCCTCGAGGGTGCGCTCGATGTCCTCGTCGATGACGAGGCTCGAGGCGATTTTCCCGGTGCCGTGGCAGACGGGGCAGGTCTCCTGGGTTTCGATGGTCGTGACGGGACGGATGCGCTGGCGGGTGATCTGCATGAGGCCGAACTTCGTCAGGGGGAGGATGTTGTGCTTCGCGCGGTCCTGGGCCATCAGCTCCTGCATATACTTGAGGAGCTCGTTCTTGTGTTCCTGGGTCTCCATGTCGATGAAGTCCACGATCACGATGCCGCCCATGTCCCTGAGCCGGAGCTGGCGGGCAATTTCCTCCGCTGCGAACTTGTTGACCTCGAAGGTGTTCTCCTCCTGGTCCGTCGTCTTTGCGCGGATGCCGCTGTTCACGTCGATGACATTCAGCGCTTCCGTCGTCTCGATGACGAGGTAGGCGCCCTGCCGCATGGGAACCACCTTCCCGAAGGAGCTCTTGATCTGGCGGGTGACTTCGAAGTGGTCGAAGATCGGCTCCTTGCCGTCGTAGAGCTTGACGATTTTCTCCTGTTCCGGCGAGATCAGGGAAATATACTTTCTGGTTTCCTCGTAGATCTTCTCGTCATTGACGTACACGTTCGTGAACGAGTCGTTGAGCAAGTCGCGGAGGATGGCGGTGGTTTTCGAGTACTCGGTGAAGAGCAGCCCGACCGTCTTGCGCTTTGCGATCTTCTGCCAGGAACCCTCCCATTTCTCGATGAGCGATTTGAGCTCCGCGACGAGGATGGCGGCGTTCTTGCCTTCCGCGGCCGTGCGGATGATGGCTCCGTAGTTTTGGGGGAGGATGTTGCTGACGAGGGTCTCGAGTCTCCGCTTTTCCTCCTTGGAGGAAATCTTCTGGGAGATGCTGACCTTCTGCGCAAAGGGGAGCAGTACAATGTTTCGTCCTGCCAATGAAATCTCTGCAGTGAGCCTGGACCCTTTGGTCGATATCGGTTCCTTGGTGATCTGGACGATGATCATCTGACCGACCTTGAGCACATTCTCGATGCGGCCCTCCTTCGCGAGGGGGGTGCCGATCTGAATGCCGCTGTAGAGGCCTTTCATCCGGGTGTTGCCGTTCGACTTGCGGACGAACTCGTCGTAGGCGTCAAAGTACAACCCCAGGTCCAGATAATGGATGAAGGCTTCCTTGCTGTCTCCGATATCCACGAAAGCGGCGTTGAGGGCGGGGAGGATCTTCTTGACCCTGCCCATGAAAACGTCCCCCACCGAATAGCTGTGGTCCAGCGTCGATTCCTTGTTGAGTTCCACCAGCCTGCCGTTCTCCAGCAGGGCCAGCTTTACCTCGGAAGGCCCGACATTTACGATCAGGTCTTTTGCAGAATTTTCGGATTCCATTATGAGGGTATGTTAAAGAACGATGGTAAATAAAAAAAGGTTGGCCGGATCTACCGTCCCAACCTTTCCCGACTATTTCTTCTTGTGTCTGTTCTTGCGCAAACGCTTTTTACGTTTGTGCGTCGACATCTTGTGTCTTTTTCTCTTTTTTCCGCTGGGCATATGCTATAGGGGATTAGTGATTATTTCTCCTTGACGGCGCCGACGAACACCTTGGCGGGCTTGAAAGCCGGGATGTTGTGGGCGGGGATGGTCATCGTGGTCTTCTTCGTGATATTGCGGGCGGCCTTCTGGGCGCGGTGCTTGATGATGAAGCTGCCGAAACCGCGCAGATAGACGGGTTCGCCGCTGATGACGGAACCCTTGACGCTTTCCATGAACGCTTCGACAACAGTCTGGACGGTAACTTTCTCAATACCGGTAGCCTTCGCCACCTCGTTTACAATCTCTGCCTTAGTCATAGTTGTTAATATTTATTACGTTAACGATTTCCGAAACGGGACTGCAAAAGTAGATTTATTTTTGTAATAATCAAAATTTTATCAAAACATATCTGCCATTTTTTCGGGAAATGTCATTGGCACGGAGATTGACACATTAGGATACCCGGCAAAAAGCGGGGGAGTCCCTGCCATTTTGTCATAAATCACCTTTAGAAGACAGTATGAGTACGAAATACAACACCGACAACTTCACGCTTCCGGTAGGTGCGGAAGTCAACATCATCCCCGTCATGCAGCCGGACATGTCGATCAAGATGGACTCGGCGGACCTGCCTGACATCCTTCCGGTCCTTGCCCTGCGCAACGCGGTCATTTTCCCGGGCGCCGTGTTCCCGATCACGATCGGGCGCGAGAAATCCATCGCCCTGATCCGCGACGCGGAGGCCGCCGGCAACTTCATCGGCGCCGTCCCCCAGAAGGACCTCGCCGTCGAGGACCCGAAGCAGGAGGACCTGAGCGTCTACGGCACGATGGTCAAGATCGTCAAGACCCTCGAGATGCCCGACGGCACGCTGACGGCAATCCTCCAGGGCATCAAGCGCATCGCCGTGGATGGCGTCCTGCGCTATGACCCGTATATCACGGCCCGCGTCCACTACCTCGACGACGTCCTCCTCGAAGAAGGTTCCGTCGACAACCGGATGATCATGGACTCCCTGAAAGAGAAGTCCGCCCAGGTCATCCGCTCCTCGAACTTCGCCTTCAAGGAGGCCATCGCCGCGCTCCGCTCGATCGAGGACTTCAAGTTCCTCGTCAACTTCATCGCCACGACCGTCGAGGTCGACAACTTCCTCGACAAGGTCGACCTGCTCCAGTACGACGACGTCAAGGTCCGCGCGATGAAGCTCCTGACCCTGCTCGACGTCCAGATCCAGTTCATGAAGATCAAGCAGGAACTGAACCAGAAGGTCAAGGGCGAGATCGACCAGCAGCAGCGCGAATACTTCCTGAACAACCAGCTCCGCGCCATCCAGGAAGAACTCGGCACCGACGACACCGAGGAGTTCGCCAAGCTCCGCGAGCGGGCTGACGGAAAGGACTGGCCCGCGTCCGTGCGCGCCATCTTCGACAAGGAGATGACCAAGCTCGAGCGTTACAACCCGTCTTCCCCGGACTACTCCGTACAGTACAATTATATTACCTTCATGCTCGACCTGCCCTGGAACGCGGTGTCCGAGGACAACCTCGACCTCGCCCACGCCCAGAAGGTCCTCGACGACGACCACTACGGCCTCGACAAGGTCAAGGACCGCATCGTCGAGTACCTGGCGGTGCTGAAGCTGAAGGGGAACATGAAGTCGCCGATCCTCTGCCTCTATGGCCCTCCGGGCGTCGGCAAGACGAGCCTCGGCAAGAGCATCGCGCGCGCCCTCGGGCGCAAGTACGTCCGCATCTCGCTGGGCGGCATGCACGACGAGGCCGAGATCCGCGGCCACCGCAAAACCTACGTGGGCGCCCTCCCGGGCCGCATCCTGGCCGGCATCGCCCGCGCCGGCACATCCAACCCGGTCATCGTCCTCGACGAGATCGACAAGCTCAGCTCCGACTTCAAGGGCGACCCGTCCTCGGCGCTGCTCGAGGCGCTCGACCCGGAGCAGAACGGCACCTTCCACGACAACTACCTTGACATCGACTACGACCTGTCGAACGTCCTCTTCATCACGACCGCCAACACGACCGCGACGATCCAGTCCGCCCTGCTCGACCGCATGGAGCTGATCAACGTCTCCGGCTACCTGGCCGAGGAGAAGGCCCAGATCGCGCGCCACTTCCTCGTCCCGAAGCAGCTTGCGGAGCACGGCATCGCGAAGAAGGCCCTGCGCATCGACGCAGCCGCCCTGCGCGCCATCATCGATGAATATACCCACGAGAGCGGCGTCCGCGGTCTCGAGAAGCAGATTGCGAAGATCGCGCGCGTGACCGCGAAGAAGATCGCCCTTGGCCAGGAGTACCCCGCCGTGATCCGGAAGGAACACCTGCGCGAGTACCTCGGCCTCCCGACGAACTTCCACGACAAGCAGAAGGGCAACGAAATGCCCGGCGTCGTGACCGGCCTCGCCTGGACCTCGATGGGCGGCGAAATCCTCTTCGTCGAGAGCTCCGTCTCCGACGGCAAGGGCATCATGAGCATGACCGGCAACCTCGGCGACGTGATGAAGGAGTCTGCGACCATCGCCTACCAGTACATCAAGGCCCATCCCCAGCTCGCCCACATCACCTCCGAGCAGTTCGCCTCCAAGGACATCCACGTCCACGTACCGGAAGGCGCAACCCCGAAGGACGGCCCTTCCGCCGGCATCACGATGGTCAGCTCGATGGTCTCCGCGTTCCGTGGCCAGAAGGTCAAGAGCCACATCGCGATGACGGGCGAGATGACCCTGCGCGGCCGTGTCCTCCCGGTCGGCGGCATCAAGGAAAAGATCCTCGCCGCAAAGCGCGCGGGCGTCCAGACCATCGTTATTTCGGAGGAAAACAGAAAAGATATCGAAGATATCAAGGAAATCTACATAAAAGGTCTTAACTTTGTCTATGTGAATACCATTGATGATGTCATCAATTATATTTTCTAGATGGAAGTAAAGATCGAGTCCAGTTGGAAACAGGCGCTGCAAAGTGAGTTCGACGAACCCTACTTTGCGGCGCTGGTCCGTTTTCTCCACGACGAGAAAGCCGCCGGGAAGGTCATCTTCCCGCCCGGCGGCCGGATCTTCCGCGCCTTCGAACTGACGCCCGTGGACAGCGTCAAGGTCGTGATTCTCGGCCAGGACCCGTACCACGGCTACGGCCAGGCGATGGGCCTGTGCTTCTCCGTCCCGGAGAACGTCCCCGCGCCCCCCTCGCTCCGCAACATCTTCAAGGAGATCGAGGACGACCTCGGCGTCCGGATGAGCGGCAGCCCGGACCTGACCCCCTGGGCGCGCCAGGGCGTCCTGCTGCTGAACGCGATCCTGACCGTGCGCGCCGGCGAGGCCGCCTCCCACAGCACGATCGGCTGGCAGCGCTTCACGGACGCCGTGATCCGCTATGTGTCCGACCGCTGCGAGGGCGTCGTCTTCCTCCTCTGGGGCAACTACGCCCGCTCGAAGCGCGACCTGATCGACGGCTCGCGCCACCTCATCCTCGAAGCGGCTCACCCGTCGCCGCTTGCCCGCGGCGCCTTCTTCGGCTGCCGCCATTTCTCGAAAGCCAACGACTACCTCGTCCGCCAGGGGAAGACCCCGGTGGACTGGGTCCTATAGTATTGCATATGAAAAAGAAAGCGCTTGTCCCGGGGTCTTTCGACCCGTTTACCGCAGGCCACCTCAACATCCTGCGGCGTGCCCTCACGATGTTTGACGAAGTGGTGATCGCCGTCGGCGTGAACCAGGACAAGCCGGGCCTCTTCAGCATGGACCAGCGGATCGAAATCATCCGCCAAGTGACGAAGGACATTCCGGGCGTCTCCGTGATCAAGTACGACGGCCTGACCGTCGATGCCTGCCGCGAGCGCGGCATCGTCCATATCGTCCGCGGCGTCCGCAACATGCTCGACTTCGAGTCCGAGCGCTCGATCGCCGACGCCAACCGCCGCCTCGCCCCCGAAATCGAGACCATCATCATCCCGACCGCCCAGGAGTTCGCCCACATCAGCTCCTCCGCCGTCCGTGACATCCTCCGCCACAAAGGCAACACCGACGCCTTCCTGACCCCCGGCACCGTCCTCCCCGAAATCCGGTAGCCCCGGCCGCCTCCCCGAGACCCCGAAGCCCCGGCCACTCTCTGCGCCCTCCGCCCGTGAAACGCCTGCTCGTCATATCGCTCCTCCTGCTCTTTGCCGGAAGTCTCCTCTGCGCCGCCCCCTCCCTGTCATTCCGAGCGGAGCGCCCCTCCCTGTCATTTCGAGCGGAGCGCAGCGGAGTCGAGAAATCTCCCGCCGCCCCCGCTGCCCCCGACACCGCCCGCATCGACGCAGCCCTAACGCGCTACATCGACGCGATCGAGCGCTCGTCGGTCGAGGCCAAGCAGCGCGAGTGCGACTTCCTGATCGGGGCGTGCGCGGACTCGCTGGTGCGCCGGTACGTCGGCATCCGCCTCTACGACCACTATGTCACCTCGCCGCTGATGGGCGATGAAGCCGTCGCCATCTACCTCTACGACAACTGGTTCGCCCCGAAGCGCATCGCCTTCGAAAGCCCGCTGGACCTGCTGAACGCCGGCATCTTCGCCGACTTCAACCGCCACTCCCTGATCGGCCTGCCGGCGCCGGCGGTGACGCTCGAAGACGGGGCGGGGGAGCGCGTGACGCTGCCGCTGAAGGGCGATTTCTCCGTCCTGTACTTCTATGACACCGACTGCGCACGCTGCCGCCTCGAGTCCGCGCTGCTGCGCATGCTCCTGTCCTCCGGCCAGTTCCCGCTGATCTTCTGCGCCGTCTATGTCGGCGACAGTCGCGACGCCTGGCAGCAGTATGCGGAAGAACAGCTCGCCGTGACCTCCGACGCCGTGCGCGTCCTGCATCTCTGGGACCCGGAACTCGCCTCCGACTTCCAGCGCCTCTACGGCGTGATGCAGACGCCCCGGCTCTTTCTCCTCGCGCCGGACGGCCGCATCCTCGGCCGCCAGCTCAACGCCGAGGCGCTCCTGGAACTCCTGAAAATTTACTACGGCAAATAAAATCGACACCGATATGGCACGAAGAAAAAAGAACGTCCCGTCCAACGTGGATCCGGATTTCCTCCTGAAGCAGAAGGCTGCGCAGCGCCGCAACATCCGCCAGGTCATCTACTTCAACGCCGGTGAGCGCTCCGCCATCGACGAGTACTGCCGCCGCCTCAAAATCTCCTCCCGTTCCGCCCTCCTCCGCCAGATCATCATGGAGCGCCTCCTCACCGAACTCGACGAGCACCATCCGACCCTCTTCTAGCCCCGCCCCTCCCGCCCGCCCTGTCATTTCGAGCGGAGCGCCCCTCCCTGTCATTCCGAGCGGAGCGCAGGAATCTGCCCCTGTCATTTCGAGCGGAGCGAAGGAATCTGCCCCTGTCATTTCGAGCGGAGCGCAGCGGAGTCGAGAAATCTCCCGCTGCCCCCGACACCGCCCGCATCGACGCAGCCCTGACGCGCTACATCGTCGCGATCGAGCGCTCGTCGGTCGAGGCCAAGCAGCGCGAGTGCGACTTCCTGCTCGGGGCGTGCGCGGACTCGCTGGTGCGCCGGT
>JAFRVZ010000012.1 GCA_017438265.1 Bacteroidales bacterium | reverse complement strand
TCACCCGCAAGCGCAAGCTCCTCGAGAAGCAGAAGGAGGGCAAAAAAAGAATGCGCCAGATCGGAACCGTACAGGTTCCTCAAAGCGCATTCATGGCTGTCCTGAAACTGGATTAGTTTTCCGGAATTATTCCCATTCGATCGTGCCGGTCGGCTTCGGGGTCAGGTCATACAGGACCCGGTTGACGCCCGGAACTTCGGCCGTAATCCGTTTTGTGATGTGCTCGAGCAGGTCGAAAGGCACCGGCTCGACCGTCGCGGTCATCGCGTCGCGGGTGTTGACCGCACGCAGGATCACCGGCCACTCATAGGAGCGGACGCCGTCCTTCACGCCGGTGGACTTGAAGTCCGGAACGACCGTGAAATACTGCCAGACCTTGCCCTCGAGGCCGTGCTTCGCGAACTCCTCGCGGAGGATCGCGTCGGACTCGCGGACGGCTTCGAGCCGGTCGCGGGTAATCGCGCCCGTGCAGCGCACGCCGAGGCCCGGGCCCGGGAACGGCTGGCGGTAGACCATGTTGTCGGGCAGGCCGAGGGCCTTGCCGACCACGCGGACTTCGTCCTTGAAGAGGAACTTCAGCGGCTCGACGAGTTCGAAGTTCAGGTCGTCCGGAAGGCCGCCGACGTTGTGGTGGGACTTGACGGGACCGGATTCGAGGATGTCGGGGTAGATCGTGCCCTGGGCGAGGAAGCCGTTGCCGTCCAGCTTGCGGGCTTCTTCCTCGAAGACGCGGATGAACTCGGCGCCGATGATCTTGCGCTTCTGCTCCGGGTCGGCGACGCCGACGAGCTTGTCGAGGAAACGGTCGACCGCGTCGACGTAGACGAGGTTCGCATCCATTTCGTCGCGGAAGACCTGGATCACCTGCTCGGGTTCGCCCTTGCGCAGGAGGCCGTGGTTGACGTGGACGCAGACGAGCTGCTTGCCGACCGCCTTGACGAGGAGGGCGGCGAGGACGGAGGAATCGACCCCTCCGGAAAGGGCCAGGAGCACCTTGCCGGAGCCGATCTGCGCGCGCAGGGCGGCAATCTGTTCATCGATGAAGGCTTGGGCCAGCGCCGGAGTCTCGATGCGCTCCATTGCGGCAGGACGTACGTTGTTGTTCATATACTACAGGAAGGGGTTGAAAGCTTTCCATTCGTCGACCGGGGGGATGATGTCGAGGTCGATGATTTCGTCGCGCATGCGGCAGAGGTGCTTGTAGGACTGCCGGAGGTCGTACATTTCGATTTCGTAGCCCTGGGGGACGGTATAGTGGACGCCGGTCGAATCGAGGACCGTCGGCATCGCCATCATGACGTGGTGGAAGTCGAGTTCGTCGTTGTCGACGTAAGTTCCGCAGGGAAGGGTGAAGGGCTCTCCGCCCATCGCGGCCTCGATCATCTTGACGGACATGTAGGAAGGGCTCTGGAAGGAGGAATGGCCGCGGAGCTTGATGATGTTGCTGCCGCCCTGGACGGTGCGCTGCTTGATCGCGTCAAAGCGCTCGCTCGTGAGGCCCATCTCGGAGAGGGTCTTGCCGTTGACGCGCACGCCGGAGCCGAAGACGACCATCTGCTCGCCGTGGCCGCCGAAGGTGTAGGCGCCGGTGATTTCCCACTGCGGGAGGCCGAACTCGGCGGCGAGCTCGGTCTGGAGGCGGGAGGAGTCGAGGGCCGCGAGGGTCGTCAGCTTCTCGGGGGAGATGCCGGAATGGAGCAGGGCGACGAGGCCGGTCAGGTCGGCGGGGTTGAAGATCACGACGACGTGCTTGACGTCGGGGCAGTAGGTCTTGATGTTCTTGCCGAACTGTTCGGCGACCTTGCAGTTGCCGCGGAGCAGGTCCTCGCGGGTCATTCCTTCGCGGCGCGGGGCACCGCCGGAGGAGATGATGTACTTCGCGCCCTTGAAGGCGACGGCGGGGTCGGTCGTCATCGTGAAATAAGCGCCTTCGAAGGCGCAGTGGCTCATTTCGGCGAAGACGCCGCGGAGGCCGGGTTCATAGACGTCGTAGAGGCAGATATTCGGGGTCAGGCGGAGCATCAGGGCGATCTGGGCCATATTGGAACCGATCATGCCGGCGGCGCCCACGATGACGAGTTTTTCGTCGGTAAGAAATTTCATATTCCTATGATTTTAAGTTTCCCGCGTTTCGAAACGGACAGCAAAGATACGCGTTTTTTCTTTTGAATTGTAAAGTTTTCACTATATTTGTGGCGTTATAAAATCTTTATGGCACTATTTCTTACCAAAGACCTTGATGACCCCGCGCGATCGCGCTTGGGGGTATGGCAAATTACAGAAACGGAAGAAGAACTTCGCTCCATGACTTCCATCCCGTCGGATGAGCTCGAGGAGATTTCATTTATCAAAAGCGAATCGCTGCGCAAGCAGAAACTGGCCGTCCGGGCGCTGCTCGAGGCCATGTTCGAAGACAAGGTTTACCTCTCGCACCACGACAACGGCAAGCCGTACATCGAGAACAGCGTAACCAACATCAGCATCACCCACACCGAAAAATACGTCGCCCTGATCCTGAACGACATGGAAGACGTCGGCATCGACATCGAGTCGCTCGACCGCGACTTCTCCGCCGTCGAGAAGAAAGCCCTCTCCGAGGACGAGATCGACGACCTCGAGGAGGATGACGCCGAGGGCCGCAACGAGCAGCTGGCGATCTACTGGTGCGCCAAGGAGGCGATCTACAAGATGCTCGGCCAGTACCACGTCGATTTCGCGGAGCAGATCGAAGTCGAGCGCTTCCGTCCGAAGGACGACGGCGAGCTCGAGGCGACCTTCGTCGACGACGACGGTTTCGAGCAGGAATTCGAGCTGGAGTACCTGACCTTCGACAACCACGTGCTCGTCTGGGTGGTCGGTGAATAACTCTTCCTTTTTCTAACATTATTGTTAGGAGCTCCCTCCAGTTTAGAACAATTCTAATCTAACTGTTTTCATAAAACCCTGTCAGTCAGTGTACTGACAGGGTTTAACAGTATCTGTTCATAACTTTTCCCCGGCTCCGGCGAATCAAGGAGCGGCTTCTTGGCTTATCTTTGTAGTACTAGCCTGAAACCGATAACCTATGGTAAAGTACGTAATCAAGCGGGATGGCCGCAAAGTAGATTTCAACAGCCAGAAAATCATCGCCGCCGTGACCAAGGCGATGAACGTGACCGAAGGAGGCGAGGATATCGTCCTCGCTGCGAAGATCGCCGACGTGATCTCGAAACTCGACCGGGAGGAAATGAGCGTCGAGGAGATCCAGGACTGCGTCGAGATGGAGCTGATGAAGAGCCCCCGCAAGGAGGTCGCGAAGAAGTACATCGCCTACCGCAACCAGCGCAGCCTCGCCCGCAGCGCGAAGAGCCGCGAGATCTTCGCGGAAATCATCGACGCCCAGGCCAACGACATCACCCGCGAGAACGCCAACATGAACGCCGACACCCCGGCGGGCATGATGATGAAGTTCGCCTCGGAGTCGACGAAGACCTACGTCGACGAGTGCCTGCTCTCGGACGACGTCCGCGACGCCGTGAAGAATGCGTACATCCATATCCACGACAAGGATTACTATCCGACCAAGAGCCTGACCTGCATCCAGCACCCGCTCGACAAGATCCTCTCCTGCGGGCTGAAGGCCGGCCACGGCGAGTCCCGCCCCGCGAAGCGGATCGAGACCGCCTCCGTGCTGGCCTGCATCTCGATGGAGACCGTCCAGAACGAGATGCACGGCGGCCAGGCCATCCCGGCCTTCGACTTCTACCTCGCCCCCTACGTGCGCAAGACCTTCCAGGAGGAGCTCCGCCACATCGGCGAGTTCGAGGGCAAGGACTACTCCTACCTGAACGACACGAAGATCGACGACTACATCCGCCGCGACCTCGTCGGCAGCGTCGGGGACGAGCGCGTCGTCCAGTACGCGGTCAACCAGACCGTCGGCCGCGTCCACCAGGCGATGGAGGCCTTCGTCCACAACATGAACACGATCCACTCCCGCGGCGGCAACCAGGTCGTCTTCAGCTCCATCAACTACGGCACCGACACCTCCGCCGAAGGCCGCTGCATCATCCGCGAGATCCTCAACACGACCTACCAGGGCGTCGGCAACGGCTCGACCGCGATCTTCCCGATCCAGATCTGGAAGCTCAAGTCCGGCGTCAGCTACAAGCCCGGCGACCCGAACTACGACCTCTACAAGTTCGCCTGCAAGGTGACCGCCCGCCGCTTCTTCCCGAACTTCCTCAACCTGGACGCCAGCTACAACCGCGACGACGCCTGGAAGCCCGACGACCCGCGCCGCTTCGAGCACGAAGTCGCGACGATGGGCTGCCGCACGCGCGTCTACGGCAACAAGTTCGGCCCGAAGACCTCGATCGGCCGCGGCAACCTCAGCTTCACGACGATCAACATCGTCCGCCTCGCGATCGAGTGCATGGGCGAGCCGGACAAGGAGCAGCGCATCGCGCAGTTCTTCCGCCGCCTCGACTGGGCCCTCGACATCGCCGCGAAGCAGCTCAACGAGCGCTTCAACTTCCAGAAGACCGCGCTGAAGAAGCAGTTCCCGCTGCTGATGGCCGGCCTCTGGCTCGGCAGCGAGAAGCTCGAGGACTGCGACAGCATCGAGAGCGTCATCAACCAGGGCACCCTCAGCATCGGCTTCATCGGCCTGGCGGAGTGCCTGATCGCGCTGATCGGCAAGCACCACGGCGAGAGCGAGGAGGCCCAGGCGCTCGGCCTGCGCATCGTCTCCCACATGAGCGAGAAGGTCAACGGCTTCGCCGAGACCTACCAGCACAACTACACCCTCCTCGCGACCCCCGCGGAGGGCCTCGCCGGCCGCTTCACCAAGATCGACCGCAAGAAATTCGGCGTCCTGCGCGGCATCACGGACAAGGACTACTACACCAACTCCAGCCACATCCCGGTCTACTTCCACTGCACCCCGCAGCACAAGGCCGAGATCGAGGGCCCGTACCACGCCTACGAGAACGCCGGCCATATCTTCTATGTTGAAATCGACGGGGACGCAACCCACAACCCCGAAGCCATCATGTCGATCGTGGACCTGATGGTCCGCTACGACATCGGTTACGGCAGCGTCAACCACAACCGCAACCGCTGCATGGACTGCGGGTACGAAGATGCAACGGAGGGCCTCGAGGAGTGTCCGCACTGCCACGGCCACAACATCGACACCCTCCAGCGCATCACCGGCTACCTCGTCGGCACGACCGACCGCTGGAACAGCGGCAAGCTCGCCGAACTCAAGGACCGCGTCATCCACAAATAGCCGATGGAGACCGACCGCATCCGCATCCTGGAAGTCCTCGAACAGACCATGGCCGACGGCCCGGGCCTGCGGACTTCCATCTACTGCGCCGGCTGCAAGCACCACTGCCCCGGATGCCACAACCCCCAGTCCTGGAACATGGACGGCGGCCACTGGGTCACGGTCGACGACCTGTTCGAGGTCGTCCGCGCCGACGAGTTCAGCAACGTGACCTTCTCGGGCGGCGATCCCTTCTACCAGGTCGAGGCCTTCACGGCCCTCGCCCGCCGCATCAAGGAAGAGACCACCAAGACCATCTGGTGCTGGACCGGCTTCACCTACGAGCAGATCCTCGCCGACCCGCGCCTGTCGATGCTCCTCCCCTACCTCGACGTCCTCGTCGACGGCCCCTTCATCCAGGAGCAGCGCGACACCCAGCTCCTCTTCCGCGGCAGCCCCAACCAGCGCATCATCTACCTCACCCCCAAGGAAGACGACTACATCCCCGGCACCGTCCGGACCCTCCCCCTCCGCTAGCTTTTTCCGCCGGAAGGTATAGTTTGTCTGAAACCCTTCGCAGTCTTCGACTGCTCGTCCCTCCCACTGCGCTTCGCTTGTGGGCCCCTCCCGCTCATGCGGCCGCGGGCGGCCACAGGTTTCAGCCATAACTATACCTTCCGCCTCCATCGCCCGGTAGCTTTTTGCTTCCATTCTTTTTTACCTTTTCTTGGTAAACTTTTTTCAGGACGATACATCCGCCCTGCGACACATCCTATTGGTTATCAGCACTATAGCCACAACAGAAGTGCCCAAAAACGGGCACTTCTGTTACACCTAAACCCCTATCCTTCAATTACTTCCGTCGCAGATGCCCATATCCTTGCGGGTATAAAATTTATTACCTAGATTTGCAATTACGTATGAAAATGATGAGTACTTCGATGATTGAAAAAGTATGGATCAAGGAGGGCCGGATTTGGATAGCTACGGCAGGAGGGCGGCATTTAAGCCGGCCTTTGGAGGCCTTTCCGCGTCTGCTGGATGCAACGCAGGAACAGCGGAACCGGTTTGAAATCGGAACCGGAGGAGAGGATATCCGCTGGGAGGAAATCGACGAAGACATCCATATCAGCAGTTTCTTCCGCCGGGAGGAGCCGCGAGCAGACAACGAGATTGCCGCAGTATTCGCGCGTTTCCCCCAACTCAATGTTTCCGAAATGGCGAGAACCATCGGAATTGACAAGTCCCTCCTGTCCCGTTACATCTACGGGATCAAGAACCCCTCCGCGCAGCGCAAAGCACAGATCCTCGACGCCATCCGCGCCCTCGGCCGTGAGATGGCCTCTTTGGCGTGATCCATAAAGCGCTGGTTATCAGCGGTATATATAAAGCAATACCCCGGAAATCCGGGGCATTGCTTTATGTATATTCCGTTGAGTCAGCGCGTTACAAATCACGCGCAAATTGACGGAGTAGAGGCGTTACAGTTTCTCGCAGCGGATCTGGTAGCCGACAGCGGTTCCGGTCTCGTCAACTACTGACAGAGTCCCGCTGTCCACATTGATTGCGCTGGTCACGACATTAACGCCGCCCGTACGTGCCGCAGAAGTCCAATATCTGTTCGAGGTGCTATAGGAAAGAACACCAGAATTATTGACTAAAAGGCAGCCATAAGGATTGAAATAGCCCGAACCCGCCGCTCCATTGCTAAACTTCGGATTATGCGCAATCGCTGCGGTGATCTTATTTCCGGACATCACTTTCCAGCCGGGAGGGCACGGATCATGCATCGTCTTGGACGAATCGCTCCAAAGAGAAGTATCGTAGGTAGACTCCCAAGCAAAACCGGAAGGGTAATAGAAAGTCGTAGGATTTGCAATACCGCTCGAAACAGTTGCAATCGACTTCGACGGAGTCAACGCACCGGTTGCCTTGATATCAGAAGCACCATATTCATCACAGAAATAGAACGGATCCTTTCGGCCCCACTGGAAATAAAGACCACGGTCAGCCGACACAATCGCACCAAGGGGATGATGCATGATCTTGAAGCCATCGACATAGTCGGAAAGGTCGTCAGGCGTCGTAAGGTCTAAGTCATTCACCCAGATCAGCCAGCTCCAGAGGATGTTGTCCGAACTGTCGTAGACGGCGATGACCGCATTGCCCTTCTTGGTGAACGGTACGTTGAAGTAGACATACCCGTCCAGGTAGGTCACATTCTTCACGATGTCGCCTACGGAAGGAGTTTCGTGCGTGTTGTACGACTCCCAAAGGACGCCGGCGCGCACAGGAGTACCGACGGATTCGCCGGAGCAGCCCTTGACGGATGCATTGAACTTCTTGTTGCCGGTGCTCTGGACGATATAGGTGTTGGCAGTGCCGGAACTGCTCAAGTTGCTGATGGTCGTACTGATTGTCCGCTCAGGCATCTTAAGCACGGTATTGCGCTTGATTTCATACGGCTGTGCAGTGGTGGGCATCGTCCAGAAAGTACCATCGGCGAAAGCCACCCTGATCTCAAAGCCCTGCGACATCGTGCAAGGCGGCAGGGTGATATAGAAATCCGTTGCCGTAGAATTATTCAACTGAGCATAAGGCGCACTGATATTAAGTGTTCTGTACTTGTAATTGGGGCTATCGCCATCGATAAAACTAATTGTGGGTGACGATGTAAGGTTCTGTATAGAGACATCGTCTGTTGTTCCGGCAACAATATTCTCAATATTGGCTGTCAGAGTAATGGCCTTAACTTTCTGCGATCCCTTGAGTTGCAATTTAAGCCAACCCACCGCGCTCTTAAATACCAGTGTCTCATCAACATTTTCAGCTGCGGCGATCATGATATTGTTATAACCATAGGCGCCATTATTATCCGGACCATCAACGGTATATTCAGGCGACAACTTGGTATAGATACGATCAGGGGAGGTAAACAGTGCAAGAGGACCTTCAACAACTACATTATTATCGTCCACCAATTCAGAATCATAAACAGCGATGATTGTACCATATGCGCTTCCGTCAGCACGGTCTTTGACCAAGGAAAACTTTCCGGTTGATGCATCGGTACAACTATAAATGTCATATTCCTTGTTCTTCGGGAACACATAGATATGGTCACCGGCCGTCCAGTAATGTTCGTAGTACGCACCGTTTTTAGTAAATCCAGCTTTGGAGTCAATCTCGTTGGATTCAAAGGTAGCATACAGCACGGGGGCTGCGGTGGATTCGGGAACAATCTCTTCCGGGTTCTCGACCTCCGGTTTCTCAGAGCAGGACGCCGCCGCGAAAAGCAGGGCTGCAAGGCAAAGCAAATACTTTTTCATCTCAATCCTCCTTTTTACCAGGTTGCTTCTTCTTCCGTGGACTTTTCGAAGGCACCATCGTACGACTGTGCGATGCAGCCTTTGAAAACAATTTCAACGACCTCGATTTCCGGCGCGAGGTATTCGCCTTTCTCAACATTCTTCATAAATACTAATTTAATATGTTACTAATCATTCAAATCAGGTTCTGTTCCACGGCGAGGCGGACCAGGTGGACGGTCGAGTCGGCGCCGAATTTGGTGCGGAGCTGTTTGCGGTACCACTTGATCGTCGGGAGCGAGAGGCACATCGCGTCGGCGATCTGCTGGCTGGTTTGTCCGGAGGCGATCCGCCGGAGAATCTCGAGTTCTTTCCGGGAGAGGGAGTAATTCCGGTATTCAGTCTTGGCTTCCATTTTTGTCGGATTTCTACCGATACAAAGGTCGGGGTTTACGTGGAGGAAAACGCCATCCTTTGGGATAGAAGTTCCTATACCAAAGTATAGATTTTCACCCTTTTATTGCGTTATTTGCGGCGGGAGGGTATCTTTGTAACATGAGAAAATGCTTTTTTATCCTGCTGATTCTGGCGGGGTTGGCGCCGGCGCTGCGGGGGCAGTACCGGGACCACCGCATCGCGAATCCGGATTCGCTGGAGAACGTGATTGCGGGGTGGACGCCGGAACGGTTAGCGACGGCGTCCTACGGGGAGCGGTCGCAGGTGGCGGGCGCTTTCCGCGACCTGATGTGGGGGTACAGCGTGGTGAACGGGGAGCGGTCCCTGTATATGGCGCGGCGGCTGGTGGCGTTGGCGCGGGAGGAGAACTGGCTGTACAGCATCTACGACGCAGAGAAGATGATCGGGCAGCATTTCTGGGCGGGCGGGCAGCCCGACAGCGCGGCGGCCCATTTCCGGCGGTCGCTGGAGGCGGTGGAGCGGATGCGCGCAGGCGAGACGAATGCGGAGAATCCCGAAGGGTATGATACCGTGCGCGTGGACGATGCGTATTCCTCGCTTTGCGGGGCGATCGGGAACCTGTACAATACGATGGATTCGATTCCGAAGGCGATGGAGTATTATGCGAAGGCGGGGGAGATTTTCGAGAAGTATGGATGGAAGCAGAGCAGCGCGGTGCTGTACCACAACCTGGGGGAGACGTGGCTGGACGAGGGGGATTTGCGGCAGGCGAAGGAGTGCTACGGGGAGTCGCTGCGGTATGCGCGGGAGGCGGAGGATTCGCTGATGGTGGCGGATGCGCTGGTCGGGCTGGCGCAGGTCGCGGTGCAGCGGGGGCGGCTTTCGAAGGCGCTGGGGTATGTCCGCTCGGCGGATGAATACTATTCGCAGCACCAGGACCGCGAGCCGGGCGGGCGGATCGAGCTGCTGGATGTAACGGAAAAGGTGCTGTCGCGGCAGAAACGGCAGCGGGGCGTGCTGGCGCTGGTGGCACTGGCGCTGCTGGTGCTGGCCGGGGCGTTCCAGGTCCTGTGGGAAAGGCTGCGGCGGCTGCGGCGGGAGAAGGAAGCGGCGGACGAGGTCATCGACGAGGCGATCGCCGCGCTGTCGCCGGCGGCGGCCCCGGGGGCGGATAACGCGGCGGGGAGCGCGGCGGAAGGCTGGACGGACGGCGAAGCGGAGGACGGGAAGCCGTTCCTCTCCGCGCGGGAGCGGGAAATCCTGCCGCTGATCGCCGCAGGGCTGACGAGCCCGCAGATCGCGGAGAAGCTGTTCCTGTCGCTGCCGACGATCAAGTGGTACCGCCGGAAGCTGCTGGAGAAGTTCGATGCAGCGAACTCCGCCGACCTCATCGCCCGCGCGAAGGAGCGCGGGCTGGTATAATGTTGCGGAAAAAGTCGTACATTCGTATGTTCATGCGAAGGAGATAGACTATGGTATCGTTCCTGCTGTGTATTCTGGCGCTGGTGGCCGGGTATGGACTGTACGGCGCATTCGTGGAAAGGGTTTTCGGGCCGGATCCGGAGCGGCCGACGCCGGCGGTCAGCAAGGCGGACGGCGTGGATTTCATCCCGATGCCGACCTGGAAGGTGTTCATGATCCAGTTCCTGAACATCGCCGGGACGGGACCGATCTTCGGCGCCATCATGGGCGCGAAGTTCGGCCCGGCTTCGTACCTCTGGATCGTCCTGGGGTGCATTTTCGCCGGCGCGGTCCACGATTACCTGTCCGGGATGCTCTCCGTGCGCCACGGCGGCGCCGGGCTTCCGGAGCTCGTCGGAAGCTACCTCGGGAACGGGACGAAGAAGGTGATGCTGGTCTTTTCCGTGATCCTGCTCCTGCTCGTGGGGGCCGTGTTCGTGTACAGTCCGGCGCTGATCCTGGGGGACATGGCCGGCGACGGCGGGCGCGGCTCGATCATGCTCTGGGCGGGCGTCATCTTCGCCTATTATGTCATCGCCACGCTGCTTCCGATCGACAAGATCATCGGCCGGATCTATCCGGCCTTCGCCGGCGCGCTGCTGTTCATGGCGGCCGCGCTGCTGGTCTGCCTGCTCGTGAAATGGCCTTCGCTGCCGGAGATCTGGGGCGGGCTGCAGAACCGCGGGCCGTCGGTCGGGCTGGCCGGGCAGTCGATTTTCCCGTGCCTCTTCATCACGATCGCCTGCGGCGCGATCAGCGGTTTCCACGCGACCCAGAGTCCGCTGATGGCCCGCTGCATCAAGAGCGAGACGCTCGGGCGGCCGATTTTCTACGGCGCCATGATCACGGAAGGGATGGTCGCCCTGATCTGGGCCGCCGTCGCGTCGTGGTTCTTCTTTGACGGGGGTGCGGCCGCGGTCGGATCCGACCTGGGCGCCGCCGCTCCGGCGGTGGTGACCAAGGTCTCCCGCGCCTGGCTCGGCGTCCTCGGCGGAATCCTGGCCCTGCTGGGCGTCGTCGCCGCGCCGATCACGAGCGGCGATACCGCCTTCCGCAGCGCCCGGCTCATCATCGCCGACTTCCTGAAACTGGACCAGAAGCCCGTACACAACCGCCTGCTGGTCAGCATCCCGCTCTTTATCGGCGCCGCGGTCCTCCTCTGGTTCAACGTCGCCAACGCGAACGGCTTCAACATCATCTGGCGCTACTTCGGCTGGGCCAACCAGACCCTCTCGGTCTTCACGCTCTGGACCGTCACGGTCTACCTCGCCCTCCACGCCCGCCGGAAGCTCAGCTACCTGGTCACGCTCCTCCCCGCCTGCTTCATGACCGCGGTCTGCCTGACCTTCATCTGCATCGACAAGACCGGCTTCGGCCTCCCCGCCGCCTTGACCCCCTGGCTCGGCTGCGGCACCTTCCTGGTCTCCCTCGCCCTCTTCTTCCTCTGGCACTCCCGCCGCGGCGCCTCCTCCCCCACCGCCGCGTAGCTCACGCCGGTCCGCCCCGTAGCTCGCGCCGCCCGGTAGCCCCTCCGGTCCGCCACCCCTCCTGTCATTCCGAGCGCCTCTCCCCTGTCATTCCGAGCGCAGCGAAGGAATCTTCAAGCAAAGCGCAGTCCCCTCCAGCCAACGTTGCCATTTGTAAGCAGCGATGCGGGCGGGGAGATACTATGTTGCCTGAAACCTGTGGCCGCCCGCGGCCGCATGAGCGGGAGGGGCCCACACGCGAAGCGCAGTGGGAGGGACAAGCTGTCGAAGACAGCGAAGGGTTTCAGGCAACATAGTATCTCCCC
>JAFRVZ010000001.1 GCA_017438265.1 Bacteroidales bacterium | reverse complement strand
GGCTTCGCGGCGGGCGCGCCAGGCGTCGCGTGCGGAGAACGTCGTGGCGTCCGGGAGCGGCTCCTCCTCCGGATCAAGCCCGAGGAGCGCGAGGTTGCTCGAGCGCAGCTTGTAGGCGAGCTGGCGGTAGGTCTCCGCCTCCGTCAGGCCGGAGGCGAGCCCCGCCGCAAACTCGGCGCCGACGTCGATCGGCTTGCCGTAGCGCACGGTGACCCGGTGCTGGCCCTGGTAGAAGTCCTCGTAGTCGATGCCGGCGGGGACGATGTACACGGGCTGTCCGGTCTTCTCGATGGCCATCCGGGCCAGCCGGAAGATGCCTTTCTTGATCGGGAGCATCCCGCGCATCGCGCGGTGGGTGCCCTCGCTGAACATACAGAACGGGACGTGGCTGCCCAGGCACTCGATGATCTCGTCGAAGACCTCGAAATTCTTCGCAACCTCGCTGAGGCCGTTGCGCTCGCGGGCGAGCGGAACGATCCGCAGCCAGCGCAGGATGCGCGCGACCGCGGGCTTCCGGAAAATGTCCGAGCGGGCGCCGAAACAGATGACGCCGCCCTTGACCGGCGTCGCCAGGATCACCATCGCGTCCATCAGGGCCGCGCAGTGGTTCGGCGACAGCAGGACCGCGCTGTCTTCGGGGATGTTCTCGAGTCCTTCGTACCGGACCTCCCGGTGGCAGGACCGGGTACACATATCGACGTAGTGGCGCAGCTCCTTGTAGCCGCGGTGTTTTCCGTGGATCTTACTCATGGGCTTCCTCCTTGTGGCGGGCGTCGTAACGATGGAAGAGGGTACTGACGGTCAGGCCGCTGATGATGTGCCAGACACCCCACCAGGCGGTGATCACGAGGGTGCCGCCGTGGGGCGGGAAGCCGGCGAAGAGGCTCGTCCCGAGCAGGAGCACGAGGCCGAGGCCGCTGTTCTGGATGCCGGTCTCGATCGTCAGGGTGCGGCGGTCGCGCCTGGGGACCTTGAAGCAGGTGCCCATGCCGAAACCGATGCTGAGGGCCAGCAGGTTGTGGATCAGCACGATCAGGAAGATGTACTTGATGCACTTCAGGAAGGCTTCCATGTTGCCGGCGAAGGAAAGGACGACCATCGCGATGAAAAAGAGGATGCTGAACCACTGCAGGGGCTTCTTGAGCTTCTCGGCCAGCTTCGGCAGGAAGCGCGCGGTCAGCACGCCGAGCGTCAGCGGGATGCCGAGGAGGATGAAGATCGTCTTGAACACATCCCAGAGCGGAATCGTGAGCTGCGGGACCTCCCCGGCGACCTCGGCGAAGTGGAGGTACATGTTGCCGTAGAGCCAGAAGTTGAAGGGGGTCATCAGGATCGCGAGGGCCGTGCTGATGGCGGTCAGGCTGACGGACAGCTCGATGTTCGCCTTGGAGAGCGAGCTCATGAAGTTGGAAATGTTGCCGCCGGGGCAGGAGGCCACCAGGATCATTCCGAGCGCCATCGTCCAGCTGATGCTTTTCCCGAAGGCGATCGCCAGCAGGAAAGTCAGCAGCGGCAGCAGGACCAGCTGGCAGCCCATGCCGACCAGCAGGGATTTCGGTTTCTTGAAGACTTCGGCGAACATGCCGGGGCGGATGCCGAGAGCGACGCCGTACATAACGAAAGCTAGGACGATGTTGATCGTATTCATCCCGCCGGCATTCATCGTTACGTTGATGCTGTCGATCAGGTTAGCGGTTTCAGTAGTCATCTTTCAGGATTAGTTCCCAAAGATACAAAAACCGACGAGAAAAATACAATACTAGAAGGCCATATTCCACGCAGCCTGCTGCGCGCGGGAGCTGTGGACGGCGTTCATCTTGCCGAAATTCCACCGGAGGCCGAAGAGCAGGTAGCGGCCCATCACGAGCCGGTAGGTGTCTTCCTCGTAGTTGGCGGTCACGGTGTGGGTCAGGTTGCGCGTCTGGTTTAGGATGTCGTGGACCGTGACGCTGAGGCTGAAGGCGCCGATGTTCTTCGATATCGCTGCGTTCCACTGCCATTCCGGCCGGCCGTACCCTTCCGCGTAGCCGCTGTAGAAGGCGTAATCCAGGTCGGAAGTGAACTCGAATTCCTTCGGGCTGGTATAGGTCCCTTCGGCGCCGATGCTGGAATCGACCGTGGACAGGTTCGCCTTCGGGTCCAGCGAATAGCGGGCGATGCGCGCATCGGAACTGGCCGAGGCGGTGAAGGAGAAGCGCTCCCGGTTGTACTTCAGGCGCACGCTGCCGTACGGGTTGAACGTCCGGGCCCGGCTCTCGGCAAAGCCGCTCTGACCGCTATAGAAGCGGTCCCCGGCGGCATTTCCCCAGAAATCGTCCATGAACGCCGAATAGTCGAACGTGTCCTTGTCCAGCCCGGCCAGGGCCTTCCGGGCCTGGTAGCTCACGGAAGTGCCGTAGCCCATCCCGGCGGAAACGGTCAGGGACAAGACCTTCTTCGCGTCCAGCGGGGTCGTGTAGTTGACCTCGCCGTCGACGGAGAAACTGGGCTTGCGGGAATTGACGGGGACGGAATACAGGATGCCGTCCGTGTCGTACCACTGAGCGTTGGCGATGGGGGAGGACGTGTAGGTTCCGTACAGGTAGGCCATCAGGTTGGAGAAGCGCTGCCGGTTGTTCCGGGTCCAGGAGGAGGAGAAGTAGGAATAGGTGTAAGGCTTCAGGTACACGTTGCCCAGGCTCAGGCGCGAGGGGTTGGCGATGTTGAGCACCGGCATCATCCGGGAAGTCGCGGGCTGGTTCTCGCTGCCGGAGACGGCGACGGAGAAACGGTCGTTCCCCCGGCTGTGCTGCAGGTTCAGGTAGGGCGTCACGTAAGAGTTCCATTCTCCTTCCCCGGCCGTATCCTCGATGCCGTAGCTCCGGGAATAGGTCTCCTGGAGCACGTTCCACAGGTAGCCGCCGAAGGTGAGCGTGCTGCTTTCGCCGAACTTGTACTGGGCGGAAAGCGTGTTCCGCACCTCCACGCTGTTCATCCGGCTGACGGAGCTGTAGTAATCGTTCCGGCCGCCCCCGTCGAACGCGTCTCGGACGTTGTCGCGCAAGATCCGGTGGGCGGTCGTCGCGGCGGTCAGGGTCCACTTTTCGCCCAGCGGCTCATTGTAAGAAAGGCTTCCGCCCAGATCCCACTCGCCCTCGTCGGAGACGTAGCGCAGGGCGCGGGATTCCTCGCCGCCGGCCGTCCGCAGCACCGAAGACTCCCGGCGCTCCCCGCCGGTAGTCCCGTAGCCGCCGCTGAACGTGAGGCGGATGCTCCGCCGGTCATTCCCTCCGAGTTCCCGGAACGCGAGGGAGCCGGAAAGATAGGTCGACCGGAGGGTGGAGAGGTCCCGGGAAACGTTTTCCGCGGCGTTGACATAGTTCCCCTCCCGGAAGGTCTGCGTCGTTCCGGCGGCGGACTGGTCCTGCCTCCCGTAGCGGAAACCCGGCAAGAAGTTGAAGCGGACCCGGCCGGTCTCCTTCTTCAGTTCCACATTGGCCGAAAGGTTCTCCGCGTACTGTTTTCCTGTGTTTTCCATGCCGGACGACAGGTTGCCGTCCTGCTGGTGGGTCGTCCGCCGGGACTGGGTCCCCGAATCCGTGTCGGAATACTTGTAATTGATGCCGGCGGTCGTCTCCACGTCCTTGATCCGGGACGTGTTGGCGTTCAGTCCCAGCTGGGCGGCCGAAGACAGGCCCATGTCCGCCGACGAAGTCCGCTCGCCCCCGCTGACGATGACGAAAACCGCGTTGGAATCATTGATGTTCTGCCCGTTCGCGATCAGGGTCAGCTGGTCCTTCTCGGTATACGCCGAGACCAGCGCATTGGCGCTGTAAAGCGCCCCGCGGTCGTCCCGCAGCGGCGTATCCTTCTCCCCGAGCGTCGTTCCCCCCTTCAGCGCCGCATTCCCGAACCAGCCCTGCTCATATTCTTTCTTCAGCGCCACGTCGAGCACCTGCTCCCGTTCGCCGTCCTGGACGCCCGTCGCGCGCGTCTGCTCCGACTCCCGGTCGATCACGCGGATCTTGTCCACGATCGCCGCCGGCAGGTTGTTCAGCGCCGTGCTCTGGTCGTCGAAGAAGAACGTCCGCCCCCCGACGGTCAGCTTGTCGATCTCCTGCCCGTTGAACTTCACTTTCCCGTTCTCCGTAATCTCCATCCCCGGCATCCGCTTGATCAGGTCCCGCAGCATGTCATTCGTCCCGATCATATACGACGAGGCATTGAACTCCACGGTATCCTTCTTCACGACAATCGGATTCCCCACGTCGCTGACCACCGCCGCCTCCAGGAAATGCGGATCCACCTGCAGCAGGATCTCCCCCAGGTCCACCTTCTCCTCCCGGAAATACCGCTCCCGCGCGGCCGGCCGGTAGCCCATCATCTCCACGCGGAACACATAACTCCCGTACGGCACCTCGTCCAGCGTCGCCACCCCCTGCGCGTCCGTCAGCGTGAAATTGGTGATCGTCGTGTCCTTCGACGGCACCACATACACCGACGCGAACGCCAGCGGCTCGCGGGTCAGCGAGTCCAGCACCGTCGCCTTGACCTCGCTCATCCGCCCCCGGAACATATTGTCATTGAGGATGATTACCTGCGCCTGCGCCGCCCCTCCGAGGCACAGCAGGCAGAGCAGCAACGCCAGCCGTTTCATTTTCCTTCCTGCATGAAGAGTTCGCCCTTGACGTGCTCGATGCTTTTCTGGACGTAGAGGTAGTTCGGGGAGCCCGGACGGGCCACCTTGAGGTACCGCTCGTACCATTCGAGCGCGTTCTTGTAGTCTTTTTTCGCCTCATAGCAATAGGCGATCGTAGAGAGTGCGGAGATGAACCCCGGATTGTAGCGGTAGGCTTCCTTGTAGTGCTCGATAGCCTTGTCCCAGGAATCCTGCATCTTGTAGTAGCCCAGGCCGTATTGCTGCTGGACGCGCGACAGGAACGCCGGGTCCGGCTGGACCATTTCCCAGGCCTTGTCCAGCCAGGGTTTGACCTCCGTCTCGAAATCCCGGACGGCCTCCGACTTGACGGCCGCGATCGAATAGGCGAGATTCACGTCGGTGGAGTCGATCTGCCAGGCGGCCACGAGCTCCTTCTCGGCCCGGTAGATCACCTTCGTGTGCCAGTAGCTCTGCCCCAGGAAATAATGGACGGGGTAGGTGTCGTTGCCGATGTCTTCCTGGCGCTGGAAAATCGTCGCGGCGGTGTCGTAGTCCGACTTCCGGTAGTAGGCGACGCCCTGCAGCGGGGCGATGACCGCGTTGTCCGGGTCTTCCGCCAGGAACGCCTCCGCCTGGGCGACGGCGCCGTCGTAGTCCCCGGTGTCGAGCAGGACGCCGATGGCCTTGGACACGACGCTCTCGTTCATCGGCCGCGCGGCGATGAACCGCCGGTAATAGTGCAGGGCGGAATCGGGCTGCTCCAGCTGGCGGAAACTGTCGCCCATCACGTTGAGGACCGCCGGAATCGTGTCCAGCTGCAGGACCTCCCGTCCGGCCTGGATGCACTGCGGCCAGGCCCGGAGCCGGGAGTGGATCTGAAACAGCCGGATCTTGTAGAGGACACTGTCGGGCACGCGGGCGGAAAGCATGAAATAGGTCCCCTGCGCCCCTTCGTAATCCCCGCTCTGGAACAGGCAGTCGGCCATTTCCGCGAAGACCTGCTCGTCGAACGCGTCCGGCACGACGAGGGTTGAAAGCAGGTCCAGGGCCTCGTCGGTCTTGTAGATGCTTTTCAGCCGCCGCGCCTCCGTGAGGACGGAATCGCGCTGGACGGCGGTCTGCGCTCCCAGCGGGAGGCAGACGGCCATCCAAAGCAGCAGAAACAGCACCTTTTTCATCGGAGCTGGAACGTAATCGGGAAAGCAAAGGTGACCCCTACCGGCTTTCCGTTCTGGATGCCGGGCTCCCATTTTACCGTGCAGCTGTTCATCACGCGGAGCGCCTCGGCGTCCAGGATGGGATCGACGCTCCGGATCACACGGATGTCGGACATCGAGCCGTCTGCCTCCACGGTAAACATCACGATCACGCGGCCCTCGATGCCCGCGGTCTTCGCGGCCTCGGGGTAGTTGAGGTGCTGGTTCACCCATTTCGCGAACTCGTTTGCGTCGCCGCCGTTGAAGGAAGGCTTCTGCTCGACGACGCCGTACGGGAGCGTCTCGGCGGAAGGCTCGTCGGTAACGGTAATCCTGTACTCGCTGTGCACCGTCGTGTCGGCTTTGGTCGCAGGCGCGGCGGCCGCGGGTTCGCCGGCCGGCGCCGGTTCATGGTTCTCCCTGGCGGGGTTGCAGGCATATACCAGCAACGCCAGTACCGGGACGAGGGCCAGATACGCCAGGCGCATCCAGCCGGAAGTTGCAGTTTTGAACATCATGGCAATTCGTTTTTTGAGTTGGGCGTGCTGGAAGCCGCTGGCCAGGGAGAAACGCTGTTCTCCCACGGCTTTCCGAACAAGCAGCAGTTGGTATTGGGTTGCATCGATGCCTTTTTGGATGACCCCTTCGTCGGCCTCGTACTCGTGGAGGAGACCGAGTTCCGTCCGGACGATCCAGACGAGCGGATTCCACCACCAGACAATCTGGAAGGCCCGCATCAGGAAGAGGTCGAGGTAATGGCGGCTCTTTACGTGCATCGTCTCGTGCGTGAAGATCGCCGGATTCTCCGCCAGGTCCTTCTCCGAGATGAAAACGGTCTTCCCGAGGGTGAAGGACGGGACGTCGGCGGGCAGGAGCACGGTCCGGAAGCCGTCCCGGCGGGTCCGCTGCCCGCTGCGGGCGAGGCGGCGGATCTTCGCCGCGCCCGCGAGCGTCAGCGCGGCGACCAGCAGCGCGCCGGCGGCGTAG
>JAFRVZ010000011.1 GCA_017438265.1 Bacteroidales bacterium | reverse complement strand
GACCTTTGGTGTAAACGTTTCGTTCTAAGACAAAGCTTGAAAGTAAAAACGTAAAAACACGACAATTATGAAAAAAGGTATTTATATACTGATTGCGCTTTTGGGCTTGTTCACTTCCTGCTCCCAGAACGTGCTGGAGATCCCGCAGAAGAGCGTTGATGATCTTGATGCCTATATCGCCGCCGCCGATGAGGACGCGGTGATGAAGCTGACGGCTTCCATCTACTACGGTATCCACAACTTCTACAACCGTCCCTGGTTCCTCGTCGCGAACGAGATCACGGGCGATAACTACACCGGAGGTTCCGATATCGCCGACCATCCGTATCACGTGCAGTTCAGCACCCACGCGATCACCGCTGATAACGGTCAGCTCCAGGAAAGCTGGAACAACCTCTACAACCTGATCTACCGCTGCAACCTGATCATCGACAAGCTCGAAGGCAGCGAGGCGTACAAGCAGCGCGCGATCGCCGAGGCGAAGGCCTGCCGCGCGTATGCGTTCTACAACCTCGTGATGCAGTGGGGCAACGTTCCGCTCGTGGACCATCTGCTGGATCCGGACGAGTATGAGATGGCGAATACCCCGAAGGAGCAGGTCTGGGCCAAGGTCGAACAGGACCTGACCGAGGCTGCCGCAGTCCTTCCTTCGAAGTCCGGCAAGAATGGCCAGAAGGCCATCGGCGGCCGTTGGACGAAGGAAGCCTGCCTCGGCTTCCTTGCCAAGGCCCAGCTCGCCCAGAAGAAGTACGCCGAGGCCTCCGCGAACCTGAAGAAGGTCATCGACAGCGGTCTGTACGAACTGATTCCGGATTACGGCAAGATCATGCGTCTTGCGGGTGACTACTGCAACGAGTACCTCTTCGAGCTTGACTTCCACGCGAACAACCGTACCGAGGCTGCTGCAATCCGCAACGACTACTACAACTACAACGGTCTCCGTCCGTCCCTGATCAACCATCCGGATGAGCTCTGGAACAACTCCTGGGGCTTCCTGAACGTGACCAAGGCGTTCGCGATCGAGGCGATCGCGCACGATGGCAACGGCCCGCGCCGTATGGCCAACGTCGTCACCTATGACGAGTTCATCAAGAACAAGGCTACCGGTGACGAAGGTGCCATCTTCACCTACACGAAGCGCACCCCGGGTATCAACCCTGCGAACAACTGGTATGGTTCCGACGGTTACGCCCGTCTGAAGGGCCTGACCTACACCGCCGACAAGGATCCGGGCAACATCACCGAGTCCTACGCTTTCTCGAACGCGAACATTCCGATCCTGCGCTATGCTGACATCCTCCTGATGTACGCGGAGTGCGCTGCGAACGGTGCGGGCGACAAGGCCCTCGGTCTGCAGTACCTCAATGAGGTGCGTGCCCGTGCCGGTCTTGCCCCGGCTCCGGCCCTCGATATGGACAACGCGGAATATGGTATCAAGGCCGAGCGCCGCTTCGAGTTCTTCTTCGAGAATGCGGAGCGCTGGTATGACCTGCTCCGTTGGGGCGATTTCGTCAAGGAGATGGGCCGCATCCTGGACAAGTACGGCGTCGGCCGCTACTATCCGCTCATGTATGCGGATTCCAAGCCGGGCGCATGGCATGTCGAGTATCCGTACGTGATCGAGTGGCAGAAGGTCGACGAGCACCACACGCTCCTCCCGATCCCTTACAACGAGCTCGTGAACAACAAGAACCTCGTCCAGAACCCGGGTTACTAATCGTCAGCGATTCCCGTATCTGACGGGAATGACATAAGAGAAAAAGGGCGTCCCTTGCGGGTCGCCCTTTTTTTTATTATTTTCGCGAGGAAAAACGGACCAATCTAATAATCAATAGTTTACTAAAACGTTTTATGAAAAAATCGACCTTTTTCCTCGCCGCGGCGGCGCTGCTTCTGGCAGCCGCCTGCCGGCAGGCTTCGTCCGATGCGGACCAGACGCGCGGCATTGGCGTCTATCCCGGTGCGCAGAACGAATTCTTCGGTCCCGGCCGCACCGCGGATGACAGCTACCGCAACCTCGCGAAGCTGCGCGCCGCGTACCACTCCTCGAGCTTCGACTACAACCTGACCGCCCAGCTCGTGACGGACGGCCTGACCGCGACGGATGCGCCGTACTACCTGGACATCTATACCCAGAACGGCCCGATCGCGAAGCGCGACTGCGAGCGCCTGTTCGACGACAACAATACCTCCGTGACCGTGCAGTCCGGCAAGGACGCCTTCCTGGAGATCGACGTCAACAACGGCACCTTCCAGGCGGACCAGATCGAGCTGGTCGGCTCCACGGTGGGGAAAGAGGGCGCCAGGGGCTATGAGGTCGTCTTCGAGGCGAGCGCCGACGGCAAGACCTGGGAGACGCTGAAGTCCTTCAAGGGCAACGATTATCCGGGCGAGCAGCGCCGGATGGGCGGCTTCGGCATGCCGGGCGGCGGCTCGCAGAACGTGGCGGTCAACGCCGGCCTGCGCAACAACGCCCAGCAGCCCCAGATGACCCCGGAGCAGCAGGAGCGCATGCGCCGGATGATGCGCCAGCGGACCATCAGCTACAAGGTCAATGTGCCGGCGAAGCCGTACTGCGCCTTCCGCGTCCGCCTTTCCTCCGACGCCGTCGAGAGCTGGACCTTCTCCGAGCTGAATTTCCTGAAGGGCGGGAAGGAGTTCTCGATCCTCGGGCAGCGCAATTTCACCAGCGCGTGGATGAGCGCCGGCAATGCGAATGAGTGGGTCTATGTGGACCTGGGCGAGAAGCTCAGCTTCGACAAGGTGAAGCTCTACTGGATCAACAAGGCCGCTTCCGGCGCGATCGAGGTTTCCGACGACGCGCGCAGTTGGAGCAAGGTGGCCGACCTGCCGGCGGGCACCGACAAGGTCGATGAGATCGCCGTGAGCGGCACCGGCCGCTATGTGCGCCTCGCGCTGGACAAGACCGCCGACGGCGGACGCTTCGTCCTCGGCGAGTTTGAAGTCTACGGCAAGGGCGGCACCAAGCCTGCCGCGCAGCCCCAGAAGGCGGCGGAGGGCAACCGGATGTACCTGAGCGGCGGCAACTGGAAGATCCAGCGCGTCCCCGAGGTCCAGGGAACGGCTGCGCAGATCGCCGTGAACGGCTACGACGACAGCAGCTGGATCCCGGCGACCGTGCCGGCGACCGCGGTTTCCTCGTGGTACAACATCGGCGCGATTCCGAACATCAACTACGACGACGACCAGCTCCAGATCTCCGATTCCTATTTCTACAGCGATTTCTGGTACCGTGACGAGTTCACGCTGCCGGCCGATTTCGCCGGGAAGGAGCTTGTGCTCAACTTCGACGGCATCAACTGGAAGGCGGACGTTTACTTCAACGGAGAGAACGTCGGCCGGATCGAGGGCGCGTTCATCCGCGGCCACTTCGACGTGACGAAGCTCGCGAAGGCGGGCACCAACACCGTCGCCGTCTATATCTACAAGAACGACAACCCGGGCATCATCAAGGAACAGACCCGCGACTTCACCGACACGAACGGAGGCGTCCTCGGCGCCGACAACCCGACGATGCACTGCTCGATCGGCTGGGACTGGATCCCGACCGTGCGCGGCCGCAACATCGGTATCTGGAACGACGTGTACCTGAGCGCGTATGACGGCGGCGTCTCCGTGGACGACGTCTATGTCAAGACCGACCTCCCGCTGCCTTCGACCGAATATGCGGATCTCTACGCGACCGTTTCCGTGACGAACCACAGCGCCGCCCCGAAGAACGCCGAAATCAGCGTGAACTACGGCGGCAAGGAGATGAAGGGCAATGTCGCGCTGGCGGCAGGGGAGTCCCGGGATGTGGACCTTCCGGTCGCGCGCCTCGACAAGCCGCAGCTCTGGTGGCCTGCCGGCTACGGCGACCAGTTCCTCTATGACGTGAAGACCACGGCGACCGTGGACGGCAAGGTGTCCGACAGCAAGGCGCAGAAGATGGGTGTCCGCGAGATGGCCAACGACTGGTCGAACGGCATCATCGACATCTACGTCAACGGCCGGCGCCTGATCGCCAACGGCGGCAACTGGGGCTTCCCGGAGATCAACCTGAACTACCGCGGCCGTGAGTACGACATCGCCGTCGCCTACCACGCCGACATGCACTACACGATGATCCGCGACTGGGTCGGCCAGACCGGCGACGAAGAGTTCTACGAGGCCTGCGACCGCCACGGCGTGATGATCTGGCAGGACTTCTGGCTCGCCAACCCGGTTGACGGTCCGAACCCGAACGACGAGGCGATGTTCCTCGCCAACGCGGAAGACTATATCAAGAAAGTGCGCGGCCATGCCGCCATCGGCCTCTACTGCGGCCGCAACGAAGGCAACCCGCCCGTGAACATCGACGCCGGCCTCCGCGCCCTGATTGGGAAATACCATCCGGAGATCGCCTACATCCCCCATTCCGCCAGCGGCCCGGTCAGCGGCAACGGTCCCTATCGCGCCCTCCCGGTCGAGGAATACTTCTCCGCCCAGCGCGGCATCGACCGCCTCCACAGCGAGCGCGGCATGCCGAACGTGATGACCTACGAGAGCATGGTCCGCATGCTCCGTCCGGAGAACTACTGGCCGCAGACCAGCGTCTGGGGCGTCCACGACTACACCCTCCAGAACGCCCAGAGCGCCGCGACCTTCAACGCCCTGATCGAAAAGGCCTTCGGCGCCGAGCCTGCAAGCCTGCAGGAGTTCACCGAGCGCGGCCAGTGGATCAACTACAACGGCTACCGTGCGATGTACGAGTCCCGCGGCTGGAACCGCAAGGGCCTCCTGATCTGGATGAGCCACTCGAGCTGGCCGTCGATGGTCTGGCAGACCTACGACTACTACTTCGAGCCGACGGCCGCCTACTTCGGCGTGAAGAAGGCCTCCGCCCCGATCCGCATCCAGTGGAACCCGGTCTCGAAGAACGTCGAAGTCGTCAACAACAACGCCCTTGACCAGAACGGCCTGACCGCCTCCGCCGCCATCCTGACCTACGACGGCAAGGTCGTCTTCGAGACTTCCGCCGCCCTCGACAGCAAGGAGGACACGACGACCCCGGTCTTCCCGCTCACCTTCGACCAGCCGGACCTCACCGACACCTACTACATCAAGCTCAAGCTGACCCGCGGCGACGAACTCCTCGCCGACAACTTCTACTGGGAAGGCAAGGAAGACGGCAACTACAGCCAGCTGATGACCCTCGGCCAGGCCAAAGTCTCCGTCAAGGCGAAGTACGCCAAGACCGCCGACGGCTACAAGGTTACCGCGACCCTCCGCAACACCTCCAAGCTCCCGGCCCTGATGGTCCGCCTCAAGATGCAGGGCAGCAAGACCGGTGAAAGCATCCTCCCCGTCTTCTATGAGGACAACTACTTCGCCCTCCTCGGCGGCGAGTCCAAGACCGTCGTGATCACCTTCAAGGACGAAGACTGCCACGGCGAGAAGCCTGAACTTGTCGTCAAGGGCTTCAATGTCAAGGAAATGACGAAATAACCTTTTCATAGAACAGCGGAAAAATCCTGTTTTCCAGATATTTCCAAAAAAATGGAAAATCTGAAAAACAGGATTTTTCCTTTTGCTGAAAATGTTATATCTTTGCAGTCCCGACTGATTGAGCCGAATCTTCCCGGAGAGGTGGGAGAGTGGCTGAATCCACAGGTTTGCTAAACCTGCATACGGGTAACCGTATCACGAGTTCGAATCTCGTCCTCTCCGCATAAAAATGGCTCTCAGGTATCTGGGAGCCATTTTTTGTGCAATTTCATCGCACCGTTGTCGCACCAAATCTTTGGAGATGCGGAGAAATGTGTCTATCTTCACACTGATAAATCGGGATTCATCGAACTGTTTTCCACGAAAATAAGTAGATAAATTCCAATTTTACGGTGTAAATGAGACTGCCTGATGTCATACTCCTTCCCTTGCAACCCGATGACCGGGAGCAATTCATCCAGGACAACCAGTGGGCGTTCAAGCATGGCGCCCAGCAGGAGTTTGGGATGAGGGACGATCGCCCATCATACTTCGCTAACGACGTAGCCTTGATGTGTCATTGCAGTAAATGTAGCACATCTTCCGGCAAGAGGGAGTTACCAGCGTCGTCTTCTGGGTGTACTTTAGTGAATAGTTTATACACGATTTGTTTCCCTTTCGTAAACGGGAGCAAAGGCGCGATATTCTTCAATCCGTTTGTCAATAAACGGCCATTCGCCCCGGTCGTCCATTTGCACTCTCCGAGGAGAATGGTCGAATGGTCCAGAGACTCCGCAACTACATCCAGTTCAATAACCTTGCTTTCTGGCCTTCCTTCTTCGCCCATAACGT
>JAFRVZ010000010.1 GCA_017438265.1 Bacteroidales bacterium | reverse complement strand
GACGGGGCGCTGTCCCGGGGCCCGGAAAGAACCCTTCCGGGGAAGGGCCCCGGAACGGCATCCCCGTCAGCGCCCGGCAAAATCCTCATGCTGGAGCCCCGGCGCCTCGCCGCCCGCCAGATCGCCCTGCGGCTCGCCCAGATTTCCGGCACGGGTGTCGGCGGCCTCGTGGGTTACCGGATGCGCCTGGAAACCCGCGTCTCAGCGGCCACCCGCATCGAAGTCCTGACCGAAGGGATCCTTACACGCATGCTGATCGAGGATCCGACCCTGGACGGCGTGGAGATGGTGGTCTTCGACGAATTCCACGAGCGCAGCCTCGCCTCCGACACGGCCCTCGCCCTGGTCCGGGAGGCCCGCCGCCTCGTGCGCCCTGACCTCAAACTGGTCCTCATGTCCGCCACGCTCGACAGCCGCCCGCTCTGCGACGCCCTGGACCTTCCCCTGGTCGAGGGCGAAGGCAAAATGTACCCCGTGCAGGTCTTCCACAGCCCGCAGGAGGCCGACGAACGCAACGCCGCCGAGGTCCTCGCCCGCGCGGTCCGGCAGGCGCACTCCCTGAGCGAGGGCGACATCCTGGCCTTCCTGCCCGGAGAAGCGGACATCCGCCGCTGCGCGGAACTGCTGGGCGAGGGCCTCTCCCCCACGCGCGTCTATCCCCTGTACGGCCTCCTGCCCCAGAGAGAGCAGCAGGAAGCCATCGCCCCCAGTCCACCGGGCAGCCGGAAAGTCGTGCTTGCCACCCCCATCGCCGAGACCTCGCTGACCATCGAAGGAGTGCGGACCGTCGTGGACAGCGGCCTGTGCCGCAAGATGGAATACGACCCCCGCAACGGCCTGAGCGGCCTGAAGACGGTACGCATCAGCCGGGACATGGCCACCCAGCGCACGGGACGCGCCGGCCGGGTCGCCCCGGGCGTCTGCTACCGGCTCTGGTCCGAAGCGACCGAGACGAGGATGGCGGAAAACCGCACGCCGGAAATCCTGGAGGCCGACCTTTCTTCCGTCGTCCTCGACATCGCAGCCTGGGGCGCTTCCTCAGCGGAAGAACTGCCCTGGCTGACCCCGCCCCCGGCCTCCTCGCTCGTGTCGGCCAGGCGCCTGCTGACCCTGCTGGGCGCCCTCTCCGAAGAGGGTCGGATCACGGCGGTCGGGCGGAAGATGGCCGCATTCCCCTGCCATCCCCGTATCGCCCACATGCTGGTCCTCTCCGACGGTCCGGAGCAGAAGGCCCTCGCCTGCGACATCGCCGCCTTGCTGGAAGAAAAGGACCCGCTGGCCGCGGAAGGCGTCGGCGCCGACCTCTGCCTGCGCATCGCCGCCCTGCGGGACGCCCGCCGCAAAAAGGCCTCCAAGGGGATCTGGGGACGCCTCACACGGATATCGGAGCAATACCGGCATCTCGTCCGGGTCGAAGCAGATGACTCGCGCCCCGACCCTTTCGCCGTCGGCGCCCTGCTCGCCGCGGCCTATCCCGAACGCATCGCCCGCTCCCTCGAAGGCGGCTACGGGCTCTACGCGCTTTCCTCCGGAGACCGCGCCTGTCTGGACGGCACAGATACGCTAGGCGCCTGTGAATGGCTCGCCGCAGCAGACCTCAACGTCCGTCCGGGCGAGGCCGGACGCATCTTCCTTGCGGCGCCTCTCTCCCCGGATGTGCTCCCGTCGCTCTCCGTCAAACGCCCGCGCATCGCCTGGGACGCCAAACGCGGCGCGATGGTCGCGCGGGAAGAGGACCGCATCGGCGCACTGACCGTCCGGTCCCGGCCGCTCGGGCCCGCGTATCGCGAAGCGGCGGCAAAAGCCCTGTGCGAAGCCGCCCGCAAGGACGGTCGGTCGATGTTTGACTGGTCGGAGGACGTCGCAAGGGAGCAGCGCCGCATCGCGACCCTCGCCGCCTGGCATCCGGAGCTCGGACTGCCCGCCGTGGACACGGACTCCGTCCTGGCGCGGGCCGGCGAATGGCTGCCGCCGTACGCCGCGACTCTCGGCCTCGCCCCCACGGCCGACGAGCTGCACCGGATCGACCTCAGCGCGGTGATCCGGGGACTGCTTTCCTACGAGCAGCAGCAAGCGCTCGAACGCCTTACCCCCACCCACATCACCGTCCCCACGGGCAGCCGGATCACCGTGGACTATCGCCAGGGAGCCGAACTGCCGGTCCTGCGGGTACGCCTGCAGGAATGCTTCGGCCTGGTCGACACCCCGCGGGTGGACGGCGGGCGCCGCCCCGTCCTCATGGAACTGCTCTCCCCCGGCTTCAAGCCCGTGCAGCTCACAACCGACCTGGCCAGTTTCTGGCGCGACACCTATTTCGAAGTGAGGAAAGAACTGCGCCGGCGCTATCCCCGGCATGCCTGGCCGGACGATCCCCTCGCCGCCGAACCGGTGCGCGGCGTACGGCGCAAATAGAAAAAGAAAAGCCCCGATATCACATCGGGGCTCATCTTTACCAATCTAACACTAATTAACCAAAAACTAATCTCATTAACCTAAAAACTATTCTTATGAAAAAATGTTCACTTGATTCATTTTCAATCT